>JANNQJ010000381.1:0-14398 GCA_031400675.1 Cyclobacteriaceae bacterium | reverse complement strand
TATTCGTCAAATTCGTAGAAGCCGCCATACAGTTTAAAAAGTTCAATGTTTAAAGTTTAAAGTAGCATGGGGAGCGTTAAACGGTTTGAGGATCTGGAGGTTTGGAAAAAAACAAGAGTTTTTGCTGACAAGGTATATAAGCTTTCAAACACAGGGACATTTTCAAATGACTATTCATTGAGGAATCAAATAAACGCTTCTTCAGGGTCAATAATAGATAACATTGCAGAGCGATTCGAACGTGGTGGAACAAAAGAGTTTATACAATTCCTCTATTACTCCAAAGGCTCTTGTGGTGAGGCTCGGTCCCAATTATATAGGGCTTACGATAGAAACCATATTAATTCAGAAACTTTCAAAGAACTTTTTAGTGATGCAGAAGAGATAAGTAAAATGCTTTCAGGTTTAACATCTTATCTACAAACTTCTGACATCATGGGAATTAAATTCTCATAATTGAATTTTAAACTTTAAACTAGCAACTTTAAACTAGCAACATTAAACTCAACATGGATAGAAATTCGGCCATTGGCCTTACCCTTATTGCCGGCATGATGATGGTCTATTTTTTTTGGCTGTCCCCTCAGCCGGAAAAACAGCAGCCCGTACAATCGACTACACCGGTTATATCAAATACTCCTGAGGCTGTTGTTGCACCTCAAACTTCTCCTGACGATAGCGTTCTTACTGCAACCTACGGTGATCTATCAGTCTCCTTTAAAGGCGAAGAAAAAATCACGTCCATCGAAACGCAAGACTTGAAAATAAATTTCAGTAACAAGGGCGGAATAATCCAATACCTGGAACTGAAGAATTACAAAACCTACTCTGGTAAACCGCTCATCCTTGTTGAGCCTTCCTCGAATTCATTCAAGTTACTGACTAAGTTAAAAGGGGAAGAACTTGATCTTTATGCTCTATATTATACCACCGACACGCGGAAAAATAGTGATACAACAATTCTAAATTATACACTTCAGTTATCGAACGGTGCGGAATTAAAACAAACCTACAAAATTCCGCAAAGTGGTTATGAGATTGGTTACAGCATTTCCAGTCGCGGGCTTGATAAAGAACTTGCTGATCAGCTTACATTTCATTGGAACAATTTTCTACGACCAGTGGAAAAAGATATCGCTGATAACCGGAACAATACTACCATCAATTATAATTTGAGCGGTACGGTTGATTGGCTTGGCGAACGCTCCACAGATCCAGAGAAAGAAATTTTTGCAGCCGGTTTAAGGTGGGTTTCGATCAAACAGAAATTCTTCTTACGCTCGCTCATATCAAAAAATGGATTTGCCGGTGGCGAGATTGAAACCACCGTTGACCCAGCCGATACTTCGATCGTAAAAAAGGCAAATGTAAAACTGAATATCTCAAGCAAGTCTCTCGCAGACGGAACCGCTAATTTTAAATACTATCTGGGTCCAAACGACTACAAAAAAATTGGTGGAGTAGCAGAGAAATTTAACCAGAATGTTTACTTAGGTTGGCCTCCGGTATACTGGATTAATAAATTCGTCATCTTCCCGGTATTTTATTTCCTCACTACGTTCATTGGCAACTTCGGTTTGATCATTATCATTCTTGTGATTGCCATTCGCATTATTCTGTTGCCTCTTTCATACAAGTCATACTTAAGTATGGCGAAGATGAAGGTCTTGAAACCCGAATTGGATGAGATTAAAGAGAAGCACGGTGAGGACATGTCGAAAGTACAGTCAGAACAACTTAAGCTTTACCAGCAGGTTGGTGTAAATCCAATCAGCGGATGTATTCCGTTGTTGCTTCAAATGCCCATTCTGTTTGCGATGTTCTATCTTTTCCCCAACAGTATTGAATTACGACAGGAGTCTTTCCTCTGGGCAGAAGACCTGTCTACATATGATTCAATTATGAGTCTGCCATTCACTATTCCGTATTACGGAAATCATGTGAGTTTGTTTACCATATTGATGACTGTTTCTACTTTGATTTACACCTGGCAGAATAATCAAATGTCGACCGTGCAGGGTCCGATGAAAACCATGTCGTACATCATGCCGGTGATTTTTCTATTTGTGCTGAACTCATTTCCAGCGGGATTAAGCTTTTATTATTTCATGACCAACATCATCACATTCGGACAACAGGCTATCGTGAAACGATTTGTGGATGAAGATAAGATCAAGCTGATCATGGAAGAGAACCGCAAGAAGAATGCGACAGGTGAAGGCAAGAAATCGAAATTCATGACCAAGTTGCAGGATGCCATGAAAGCCAGCGAAGAAGCGAGGAAGAGCTCAGAAGAAGGTCGTAAGAAAAAGAAGTAGAGAAGTAGAATAAGGTATAAGGTAGTAAGGCAATATACTTATACCCCAGACCCTACTCTCTCCCCTTGTGTATGGATTGTGGAAAAATACGTTCCACAATGTTCCACGCCCCCCAATTGTTACTCTATATTTGCATCCCGTCTCGATGAATCTAGGCTGGATTATTTTTTAAACTATACTAAACCACTGATGGGAAAAATCATTGCAATAGCAAATCAAAAAGGAGGCGTTGGGAAAACCACAACAGCCATTAACCTGGCTGCCAGTTTAGCCGTGCTGGAATGCAAAACATTGCTGGTCGATGCTGATCCGCAGGCAAATTCAACTTCCGGTTTAGGTATTAATCCGAAGGAAGTAGAATGCAGCATTTACGAATGCATGGTAGACGGGGCAAATGCAAAAGAGGCTATCGTCACGAACGAACAATTAAAGTTTTTGGATATCCTTCCCTCTCACATTGATCTGGTAGGTGCTGAAGTGGAGATGGTGAGCATTGAACGCAGAGAGGAAAAAATGCGTGATGCCTTGCAAAAAGTAAAGGACGATTACGATTTTATCATCATCGATTGTTCACCCTCGCTCGGCCTGATCACGATCAACGCGCTCACCGCAGCTGATTCTGTAATCATCCCAGTCCAGTGCGAATACTTTGCGTTGGAAGGGCTAGGCAAATTGTTAAACACCATTAAAATAATTCAAACGCGTCTCAATCCGAATTTGGAGATTGAGGGTATTTTGCTCACGCTATACGATTCACGAACCAGTCTCGGAAACCAGGTTGTTGAAGAAGTGCGCACCCATTTCCAGAAAATGACGTTCAAAACAATCATTCCAAGAAATGTAAAGTTAAGTGAGTCGCCCAGTTTTGGGTTACCGGTCATCGTTCACGATGCTGAAAGTAAGGGTGCCATCAGTTACCTGAACATGGCACATGAAATTCTTGATAAAAACAATATATCGAAATGAGTAAGAAAAAAGCATTAGGAAGAGGTTTAAATGCCTTGCTGAGCGACAGCAACATTGAAGATCGATTGGACGTAGATATTCCAATCTCTGTGGGTGCTGCAACTTCACCTTCCGGTGGAACATTAGAAATTTCCCTTGAGCATATTGAAGTAAATCCTTTTCAGCCACGTAAACATTTCGATCAGGAAGCGTTGCAAGAACTTGCTGACTCTATTAAAGTACACGGTATTATTCAACCCATTACCGTTCGCAGACTGGCGCGGGATCAGTATCAATTGATCTCCGGTGAAAGACGCTTTCAGGCTTCCAAACAGGCCGGACTTAAAAGCATCCCTGCCTACGTACGTTCAGCCGATGACCAGCAAATGCTGGAGATGGCGTTGATCGAAAATATTCAGCGTGAGAATTTAAATGCAATAGAAATTGCCCTCAGCTACCAGCGCTTGATTTCAGAATGCAGTTTAAAACAGGATGAACTTGGTGATCGTGTAGGAAAAAATCGGGCTACCGTAACCAATTACTTACGTCTCTTAAAATTACCACCCGATGTTCAAATCGCTGTTCGTGATAATAGAATTTCAATGGGCCATGCACGAGCCATTATTAATGTAGAGAATTCGGATCAACAACTTTACATATTTAAGAAGACATTAACTGAAGATCTTTCAGTTCGTAAAGTAGAAGAACTTGTACGCAATCTGTCTACTGAAAAAACGGAAGAAAAAGATATCCAGCCTCCTTCTTCCTCTGTAAACCGTGAAATTGCACAGTTACAATCACAACTCTCATCACACTTTGGCACTCGTATTGTTATTAAGAGCGATGGCAAAAAAGGCGAGATCAAAATCCCCTTTTTGTCGGTAGAGGACCTGAATCGTATCTTGGACATTCTGAAGATGCATTAAGTTCAAAGTTTAAGGTTGAAAGTTCAAAATTGACAAGGCTGTGAAATCATATATGATAAAGACAGTACTTACATTATTCATATTATTTTTTGCATCTAACGCCTTTACACAAGTGCAGTCAGAAGAGCGAACTGTTCCTGATACGGTTGAGATCAAGTCATACGCCACTCGCTATGATCCGCGCAAAGCTGCTCTGTATGCAGCTATCCTTCCGGGACTGGGCCAGGTGTACAATAAAAAATATTGGAAACTTCCCTTGGTGTACGGTGGGTTCATTGGCTTTGGTTACGGAGTTAATTTCTACCAGAAAGGATACACGAAATACAAATCAGAATTGTTCGATTTAATCGAAAGTGGTGAATCTCTAAGCGAAAGTGAACGCACAGAAGATGAGTTGCGGACGATTGTTGACCGTTACAGGCGCGAACGCGATTTCTTTATCATTCTGATGGCGGGAATGTACTTTCTTCAAATTATCGATGCCCATGTGGACGCTCACTTAAAAGAGTTTGATCTTAATCCTAATTTACATGTGCGCCTTAAACCAACCTGGGAAACAGATACACTCACAGGACGATCGGCAGGTTTTTCAATTAAGCTTAGATTTTAGTCAAATATTAAATTCAAGAGTATGTGCGGCTGTGTCAAAAGTCGTTCTGCCTTCGCGGCCCTGTGTCGCGATCTCCATTTTTGTACACAATAAGGGGATGCCGGAACAGGTCCAGCAAGAGTCTCCTGATTATTTTTGACTTTTGATACCGTCTTGTCAACATAAAAAATTTAAGAATAAAAGTGCATTTTTGAGCATATGAAAATTCTATTGTTGGGTTATGGTAAAATGGGTAAGACCATTGAAAAAATCGCTTTAGAGAGAGGCCATGAAATAGTTGGAAGAATTGACGTATCAAACCGAGATGTCATCCCCAGAGAAGCAGATGTAGCCATTGAGTTTTCACAACCCGAGGCCGCATACGATAACGTGCGTTTTTGTCTTGAGAATGGGATTCCGGTGGTCTGCGGCACTACCGGATGGCCGGAGAAAAAATCGGAGATAGAAAAATTCACTCAATCTTGTAATGGAACGTTTTTCTATGCGTCTAACTTCAGTGTGGGCGTAAATATCTTCTTCCGGTTAAATGAACAACTCGCAAAAATGATAAAGAGTCATTCTCAGTACGATGTAAGCATTGATGAAGTGCATCACATTGAAAAGAAAGATGCGCCCAGCGGTACTGCCATAACACTCGCGGAAGGAATTATGAAACAAATTCAGAGTAAGAAGAAGTGGGTAAAGAAAGAAACTCAAAATCCTGAAGATCTGGTGATCACATCATTCAGAATTGACCAGGTGCCGGGAACACATTTAGTAAAGTACGCATCCCCGATTGATGACATCGAAATACGGCACATTGCTCATTCACGCGAAGGTTTTGCGAAAGGAGCCATACAAGTGGCTGAATGGTTACCCGATAAAAAAGGAGTACTGGGTATGGAAGATTTTTTACAATTCTGATTTATAATCCCTTTATTTGCACGTTTTATTTTAAGCTATACATATGAATTGGCAGTTTTGGAGAGCTAAGGACGCTGGAAAAGAAGAGAAAGAGACAAAACCAAAGTCGAAGGTTAGAGAATGGTGGGATGCTATTCTTTTTGCAGTAGTAGCGGCCACCCTTATCCGCTGGCTGATTATGGAAGCATACACCATCCCAACCCCCTCCATGGAGAACTCGTTGCTGGTGGGTGATTTTCTTTTTGTGAGTAAGTTTCATTACGGAACGCGCACTCCAAAAACGGTACTGCAAATTCCCTTAACGCATCAAAAAATATGGTTCACAGAGATACCTTCTTATCTGGAGTGGATTCAGTTACCACAATATCGTTTGCCTGGCTTTAGTGAAGTAAAGAGAAATGATGTGGTGGTGTTTAATGTACCGGGCATGTATGAAAACAACTGGGGTTTACCGCAAAGTCAGTGGAAAAAATATCCGGTTGATCTTAAAACAAATTACATTAAACGCTGCATGGCGCTGCCAGGCGATGTCTTAGAAATAAAAGATAGACAAGTGTATGTGAACGGTGAAGCTGCACCCAACGCACCCGGTATGCAGTATAGCTACTCGATCTCATCGAAAGATGAAATCAACGAACGCAACCTGAATAAGTTAGGGTTAGGAGAGGAAGACTACAGCGCTCAACGCGTGTCAGCAACAGAAGTCCGTTATCACATGTTCTTGACTGACGAAGCCGCAGCGCAAGTAAAGGCATTACCCTACATCACCAGCATCCAGGTTAATTCCAAACCAGCAACCTACGATGATCCTGGCATTTTTGGGCACTCTGAGTACAGAAAAGGTAATGGCGATAATCTTCCTGCGCTTACCATTCCTAAAGAAGGCATGACTATTTCGGTCAATGATTCAACCCTTGCTACCTATGGAAGTACAATCACTGAGTATGATCATAACAAAGACGCTAAAATTGTAGAGGGTAAACTTCTTATTGACGGCAAAGAAGTAAACAGTTATACGTTCAAACAGAACTATTACTTTATGATGGGCGACAACCGCCATAACTCACATGACGGACGTTATTGGGGTTTTGTTCCCGAAGATCACATTGTGGGTAAAGGTTTCTTTATTTGGTTATCGATTGATTCCAATCAAAGTTTCTTTAATAAGATCAGGTGGAGTAGGTTCTTTAATTTGATCCGATAGATAATAGACGTAAGACGTAAGTAGAAAGACTTAAATCTTGATACTTACGTCTAGCGTCTAATTCCTACCAATTAATCTCTGACAATCCCTTACTTTTCAAATACGCATTTGCTTTGCTGAAATGTTTGCATCCAAAAAAACCTCTATCAGCAGAGAACGGTGATGGGTGTGCGGACATCAGTACCAAGTGTTTATTCCGGTCAATCATTTCTCCTTTCTTTTGGGCATACGCGCCCCACAACAAAAAAACCAGGTTTTCTTTTTGATCAGAAATAGTTTTGATTACTGCATCCGTAAAAGTTTCCCATCCTTTATTTTGATGTGAGCCTGGGGTAGATGCTCTCACAGTAAGTGTAGCATTCAGCAGAAGTACACCTTGCTTTGCCCATCGTTCCAAATCACCGGAAGCTGGCATTGGCTTATTTAAGTCTGCATGAATCTCCTTAAAAATATTAACGAGCGATGGCGGTATCCGTACTCCATCACGGACTGAAAAACATAATCCATTTGCCTGGCCGGGCCCGTGATAAGGATCTTGTCCTATAATCACCACTTTAACCTGCTCAAAGTCACAGCTATCGAATGCTTTGAAAATTTCCTTTCCGGGAGGAAAAACTGTAGTCTGCTGATACTCAGACTTAATGAATTCAATTAATTGCAAGAAATAAGGTTTCTCAAATTCGGCAGAGAAATGTGATTTCCACGAGGAGGCAATCTTAACGTCCATATTATTCCTCGATTTAATGAAAACCATTTTCAATAAACATTTTAAATTCCAAAAAATTAATACTTTTAGGGAGAATGGTAACCGAAATCACACAAGGCATTAAGGTAAGCGTGGAAACTGAATATCAACCTGCGTATTCGAGCCCTAGTCAATACCATTATGTGTTCACCTACCGCATAACCATTGAAAACCAAAGTGAATATACGATTCAGCTCATGCGCAGGCATTGGCATATTTATGATGCAGGATTTTTAATGCGTGAAGTAGAAGGCGAAGGAGTTGTCGGTCAGCAACCTGTACTGGAGCCTGGTCAGTCGCATCATTATGTGTCGGGATGCAATCTTAAATCCGGGTTGGGGAAAATGTTGGGTACGTATACCATGGAGCGTATCATTGACGGAAGCAAAGTGCAAGTGAACATACCTGAGTTCACGATGGTTGCCCCACTAAGACTAAATTGATTTTAGATTGTAGAACTAAGATTTTGAATTCTTTTACAATCTCTACGGACGCTCAAATCATAAATCTAAAATCGTAAATCTCAAATCAGGGTCAGTGTCTAAATTTTTTCAATTAAAAACATACTTCAGCTACTGGCTTGATGCGGTTGACGAGCATTCATTGCACTCTCCATTTCTTTTTGATCTATACACAAAGGTTATTAAAATTGACTCAGAAGGCATTCTGGAAATAGAAAAACTCAGGGCCAGTCTGCTTAAAACTCAAAGCGAAATAATTGTAGAGGATTTAGGTGCCGGTTCCGAACATTTCAAAAACCCCAAAAGAGCTATAAGCGACATCGCAGGTACGAGCTTAAGTGATTTAAAATTCTCTTTGCTCTATCTTCGAATTGCACAACACATTGACGCCAAAAATATTATTGAACTGGGTACTTCGCTGGGGATCAATACCCTCTATCTCGCCCAAAAGAAAAATGCCAACGTATTCACATTTGAAGGCTCAGAAAGTATTGCCGAAGTAGCGCAGGATACTTTCGAATTTGCCTCGGCTAAAAATATTGAACTTATTAAAGGAAATATTGACTCAACACTATATTCCAATCTTTCCAGAATGCCAAAGGCCGACTTGGTGTTCATGGATGCCAACCATCAATATGCGCCTACCCTCAAATACTTCGAATGGTTGCTGATGAAGATTCATCACAAAAGTATCATTATCCTGGACGATATTCATAGTTCACCGGGTATGGAAAAGGCATGGAAAGAAATATGTAAACATGATTTAGTGTACATCAGCATTGATCTATATCGCTGTGGGATTCTGTTTTTTGACCCATCATTGAACAAACAACACGTTGTACTACAGTTTAAAATATTGAAATAAGGATGAGAAGCCTTATTTTTGAACTTGATTAAAATCAGTATGAGCGAAAATCCAACCCCAACACCTATCCCTGTCGAGCCAAAGAAATCGAATAAGAGCACGATTATAATAGCCCTGCTTTCGATCGTCATCATCATTCAGTTTGTTAAGATTTATTTTGACAGGAAGGAAGAGCAGGTGCTAATAGCTGAAAATGTTACGACCGAACAAGAACTGGCGTCCACGATGCAGCGCCTGAACGAAATCAGCGAGGAACTCGATCAAAAAATTATTGAAATCCAAAAACTTGGGGGTGACATTTCTGAATTAAAGAAAGCTAAACAAGAAATAGAAACCGAGCTTAAAAGAAAAACCCGGGCGAATGGACAAATTATAAAAGAGCTGAAAGATCGTGTTGAAGGGTATGAAACACTCTTAAAAATAAAAGACGAAGAAATTGAGAAGCTAAAATCTGTCAATAAAGAGCTGCTTTCTGAAAACGTAACGTTAAAAACAGAGAAAAATGAGTTGGGGGATTCAATATCCAGGCTCTCTCAAACCAAAGAAGAGTTAGCAACAAAAGTTGTTATTGCTTCTCAATTAAAAGCAGAGAACGTTCACATTGTAGGGTTGAATGATCGTGGTAAAGAACGAGAATCGCCTTTCAAGAGTCGACAGGTTGGTAAACTTAAAATTGATTTTAACCTGGCCGAAAACAATGTGGCACCAGTAGAAGGTAAGAAAATCTTGATTCGGATTATTGACGAAAATGGTCAGGTGTTGTTTGATGTTTCACGTGGCTCCGGCACCTTCATATATAACAGTAAAGAAGAATTCTATACAGCTTCACAGGAAATTTTGTTTGACAACACGAAACAAAAACTTACCTATCTATACGAAAAAGGCTCTGATTATACGCCAGGTGCTTATGTGCTGGAGATTTACTGCGATGACTATAAGATGGGCAGTGGAAAATTTGAAGTGAAATAGACTTTAGACGCAAGTATCAAGACATAAGTATTATTCTATAAGATAAGAATTCGCACGAAGTCTTGCTACTTGTGTCTTGACTCTTATGTCTTTCCTTAATCTTTAACTCTATTAAGCGACAGCATCCCCACCATCCAGTTTGGCAGTGGCTTTTCAGGGTTTCTTTTTTTAACGCTGAGATACCACCCTATCTTTTCGAAGATGGGAATTTTATGAGTTTCAACGAATTCAATGAGTGTTCCGTCCGGATCTTCAATGTAGGCAAACTGGCCAGCCGCTTTGCCCATATCAAACGAGTCGCTGCTATCAACTGTAAAAGGGAATCCAAGTTCTTTTGCTTTCTTTGCCAACTCCTCCATACCATTCACATCAAAGCATACGTGAATAAAACCAAGATCGCCCCAGTTTCGGTCTGCATATATTTTACGAGGGATACGACCTTTAACTTCTACCAGTTCGACTTCAGTTGCTCCTAACAGCCGTCCAAAATTTCCTTTGCCGGTTTTAGTAGCACGTAACAATACTCTTCTGAATTTATCTTCTGATCCGGCAAGTCCAGTAAAATCCTTAAACACATCGGTTGAATCATACACCACCGTAGCGTATCCTAATACATCACGGTAAAGCGGAAGTGCCCTATCAATATCTGTAACTCCAATCACGCAACCGGCCACTCCCCCATTTTTGCTTTTGCGGAGTTTGAACCAACTATTGCTTTCTACGACCTCAAAGAGATTTCCGTAGGGATCAGCAATAAAAAAATGCTTGCGGCCATCAGGAGCCTGGGTCAGGTTTCCAATAATGTTGGCACCTTTTGCTTTCAGTTCGTTGTATTTCTCTTCTACCGCACGCGATTTAATTTTTGTTGCAAAAACTCCAGTGTCCCCCAATACAATATCGAATGCAGCCTTTGCAGGAGTTTTACTGGTGTACTGCCAAATTTCAAATCCACCACCACCACTCATGTTGAGGGCCAGTATGGCGTATCTGCTTTCTACGATCCCTGAAGTATAGCGTGTCATCAGCGCGGCTTTTGCGGCATCCTTAAACACAGGCACATCCATGTCGAAATGCTTTCTGTACCAGGTCCATGCGTTTTCGGCATCCGTTACCCCAATTCCTACCTGCTGGATTCCGCTGATAATGTAACTCATGCGCTAAATTCTAATTAAGTGGTTCGTAGGTATGATTTTAACTTTCAATATTACAGAAATTATCGGTTTAACGCGTGTTAGGACTCTGTTACTGTTTCTGAAAATTGAAGCTATAAATAGTTTCCAGCCTCCTTCAAGCTATTGAATAACAGGCGGTTAAATACTAAAATCATCTTTACAGGATACTTGCTCAATTCAGGTCATTTGCCTATTTTTGCACCTCATTTTAAAAACAATTGTTTAACCCATGAAAAACTACGAGACAGTATTCATTTTGAATCCCGTTTTGTCTGATGATCAGATGAAGGATACTGTCGAGAAATTCGTTAAGGTTTTAAAGAAAGGCAGTGCAGACGTGGTAAACGTTGAGCAGTGGGGGCTTCGTAAATTAGCCTACCCTATTCAACACAAGTCGACTGGCTTTTATAACCTCATAGAGTTTTCGGCATCTCCCGAGTTGGTCAACACACTCGAAACCGAGTACAGACGCGATGAATCAGTAATGCGCTTTTTAACGACCGTTCTTGACAAACACGCTGTTGTGTACAACGAACGCAGACGCAAAGGCGAATTCAACAAAAACAAAGAGAACCGTAAACCTGTAAGAAAAGCTGAGGAGGAGCCTGCACGATGACATTAATGAACGAACCCATTAAGCGCGTAGAACTAAAACCTAAGTACTGCCGCTTCAAGAAAAACGGTATCAAGTATATCGATTATAAGGACCCTGACTTCCTGTTGAAGTTTATCAACGAGCAAGGAAAAATTCTTCCTCGTAGACTGACCGGTACAAGCTGGAAATTTCAGAAGAAAGTATCACAAGCTGTGAAACGTGCACGCACGATCGCGTTGCTTCCGTATGTAGCTGATTCGTTGAAGTAATTCTAACCTTAAACAGAAACGAACATGGAAGTAATATTGAAACAAGACGTACAAGGGCTTGGCTATAAAAACGATACGATAAAAGTAAAAGCTGGCTATGGCCGCAATTACCTTATCCCGAATGGCTTTGCAATGATTGCCAACGATTCTAACGCAAGATTAACAGCTGAGAATATCCGCCAGATGGCGCATAAGGCTGCTAAACTTAAGCAAGATGCAGAAGGCATGGCTCAGCGAATTGGTGAGTTAATCATCGAAGTTGGAGCAAAGGCTGGAGAAACTGGAAAAATTTTCGGTGCTGTTACACCTTTCCAGGTAGCAGACGCACTTAAGGCTAAGGGCTTTGATATCGATCGCAAGAAAGTGATCTTCAAAGAACAGCCTAAAGAAGTAGGTACCTACAGCGTGATGATCGACTTACACAAAGAAGTGAAACACGAGATTAAGATTAAAGTAGTAGCAGAATAATTCTGTTTCTTTAAATCATATTCAAAACCCTGACCAAAAGTCGGGGTTTTGTTTTTTCTAGCCACTCATGATGTTAACTTCACCACATGTTTCGCACCGAAATCAATCCTGAAGCCTCCACCGTTAAAATCAATTTAAAAGATAAAATCCTTACGGCCGGTTCTTGCTTTTCCGATGCAATTGGAAAACAGTTAACCGAAATGAAGTTCAAAACACTCACTAATCCCTTCGGGGTGAGTTATAATCCACCTTCGATTCATAAGGCATTTCGATATGCTCTGCACAATCAGGCGGTACCTGATCATACATACCTGAATAATCAGGAGTTGGTAGCTAACTATGATTTCCACTCCTCATTCTCTTCCATGAAGAAATCGGAAGTTGAGAAAGGAATCAAGGAAGTAATTGGCGCTTCTCATTATTTCTTAAAAGACACCAGTTGGATTTTTATCACCTATGGATCAGCTTGGGTATATGAGCGAAAGGATACAGGAGAAATCGTTTCCAATTGTCACAAAATGCCAACTTCAGGTTTTACGAAATCATTATTAAGTCAGAAGAAAGTTCTTGAATCCTTTGAAGAATTCTACCGAAACTTGAAAGCATTCAATCCTACATGTAAAATAATACTTACCATTAGCCCAGTTAGACATGTGAAAGACACGTTGCCACTCAATAGTGTAAGCAAGTCCGTACTAAGATTAGCATGTCAAACAATTTCTGAGACTTATGCCGATGCTTTCTACTTTCCATCCTACGAGATCATGTTAGATGATTTACGTGATTACAGATTCTATAAACAAGACATGATTCACCCGTCAGAGGAAGCGGAGGAATACATTTGGAATAAGTTTGTAGACTGTTACTTCGATACATCAACAAAAGAGTTTATTGAACAATGGAAACCCATCCTCACAGCTCTTTCGCATAAACCATTCCATGCAAACACATCAGCGCACCAAACTTTCTTAACCAAAACACTAACTCAGTTGATTGAACTAAGTAAAAAGGTGGATGTTAGTAAGGAGATTACTCTTGTTAAATCTCAACTCATTAATTAATGACCGGTAAGAACCCCAACCGTTTAATTCATTCAGTAAGCCCCTATCTGCTACAGCACGCGTACAATCCTGTCGAATGGTTTGAATGGGGAAAGGACGCGCTGGAGAAAGCTGCTAAAGAGGATAAACCCATATTGGTAAGCATTGGATATTCATCATGCCACTGGTGTCATGTGATGGAGCGTGAATCCTTTGAGAATGATCAGGTGGCCGAGGTGATGAATAGTTTTTTTGTTTGCATTAAAGTGGATCGCGAAGAGAGGCCCGACATTGATCAAATTTACATGGATGCGGTTCAAGCTATGGGCACCAATGGTGGTTGGCCCTTAAACGTATTTCTTACTCCCGATCAAAAACCATTCTTTGGAGGAACTTACTTTTCACCTCAGGTATGGGTACAAGTACTCACCAACATTCACCAGGCATACAAATCCAAAAGGCAAGACATTCTATCCTCAGCAGAAAATTTAACAACTCATCTAGCAAATCAGGGAATTAATCAGTTTAGGCAAAAGGCAAGTCAGGGCGATTTCAATGAATCATTGAAATCAATGTATCAGCAACTTGAAAGTAAGTTTGATAAAATATGGGGAGGTTTAGATAAAGCCCCAAAATTTATCATGCCATCCATATGGCTCTGGATTTTGCTGTATTGGAGAGTTTCAAAAAATGAAGAGGCTCTCAAGCATACCCTTTTTACACTTAAAAAAATTGCCCGTGGCGGAATTTACGATCAAATCGGTGGGGGCTTTGCCCGCTACTCGGTCGATGGCGAATGGTTCGCGCCTCACTTTGAAAAAATGCTTTACGATAATGCCCAGTTAGTAAGTCTGTACAGTGAAGCCTACACCATTACGAAAGATGATTTCTTCAAGACTGTAGTGTAC
>JANNQJ010000380.1:0-5282 GCA_031400675.1 Cyclobacteriaceae bacterium | reverse complement strand
TACAAACATTTTGATTGTAGCAGGTCAACACGAATACGACAACACCCTCATTTCATCTCTTACAAATTTTCTTCAGATTCAACCCATTCCGGTTGTTGGAGATATTATTTCGAATCTCAATTCGATAGAGCAAGTGGTTAGTCACAGTGACGTATTTCTGGGTCAGGCGCCTGAAGGTGTTAAGAAAAGTTTACGACCCGAGTTGCTGATCACGTTTGGTAAATCGGTGATTTCGAAAAACCTTAAATTATTCTTGCGAAAATTCTCTCCGAAAGCACATTGGCACATCCAGCCTGCGGGTGCAGTAGCTGATCCATTTCAAAGCATCACACGGGTCGTGAACACAACCCCCGCTAACTTTTTCGATTCGCTGCAAATTATTGCCAAGTCAAAGGCGTTTGAAAACCAAAAGCAGATTAATTACCAAAAACTTTGGGAAGTAGAGGAACGAAGGGCTGTTCGTAGCCTGAAAGAATTTCTTCCGAAAGAGGCGTTTGGAGAATTGGAGCTTGTGCACGAAATCATTCGGCATCTTCCACCCTTGTGTAATCTGCATCTGGCCAACAGTATGAGCGTTCGCTATGCAAATATTATTGGATTAAATGATCCCAAAAAGAATATCAACGTTTTCTCCAACCGTGGTACCAGTGGAATCGATGGATGTACCAGCACGGCCATTGGTCATGCTTTGATGAATGAACTACCTAACATTCTAATTACGGGTGATCTGGCTTTCTTTTATGATCGCAATTCATTCTGGCATAACTATCCATTGCCAAACCTTCGTGTCGTAGTGCTGAACAATCACGGAGGAATCATTTTCAACATGATTGACGGGCCCGGGACGTTGCCCGAAAGCAATGAATATTTTGTCACCCAACAAAAACTCAATGCTCAAAAACTTTGTGAAGAGTTTGATTTCGATTACCTGAAACTTGATAATAAGCGTAAAATCAAAAACACGATCAAAAATTTCTTTGAGTTTGATGGAAGAACAAAAATCCTTGAATTAGAGAGCAGTATCGATCAGAACAAAAGTATCTTTGACAACTTAAAACAGACAATCAAGAAGAGCTATGAGTTATAAATACCCCTGGCAAACTACAAAAGAATATAAGGAAATCCTCTTTCAAAAATTTGAGGGCATTGCACGTATCAGCATAAACCGGCCGCATGTGCACAATGCGTTCACTCCTCTTACCGTAAAAGAGATGATTGACGCCATGAATGTTTGTCGGGATGATGAAGAAGTGCGTGTGATTATTCTAACGGGAGAAGGCGGGCAGGCTTTCTGCAGTGGCGGTGATCAAAGTGTACGCGGACATGGAGGATATGTTGGAGAAGACACCGTGCCACGACTCAATGTATTAGACCTTCAACGAATAATTCGCTCCATTCCAAAACCTGTTATTGCGTCTGTAGCAGGTTGGGCCATTGGCGGTGGCCATGTACTGCATGTAGTATGTGATCTGACCATAGCTGCAGAGAATGCTCGCTTCGGACAAACCGGTCCGAAAGTGGGAAGTTTTGATGGAGGGTTTGGTGCCTCTTACCTCGCGCGCATTGTGGGGCAAAAGAAAGCACGTGAAATTTGGTATCTATGCGATCAATACGATGCAAGCGATGCTCTCGACATGGGGCTGGTGAACAAAGTTGTTCCGTTGGCTAAACTGGAAGAAACTACTGTTGAGTGGTGTCGTAAAATTATTGCAAAGAGTCCGTTGGCTATACGCTTGTTAAAATCTTCGTTCAATGCTGAATTAGATGGACAAGCAGGAATTCAGGAACTCGCAGGTAATGCCACCTTACTTTACTATTTGAGTGAAGAGGCGAAAGAAGGTAAAAATGCTTTTCTGGAGAAGCGACAACCTGATTGGTCGAAGTTTCCAAAATTTCCGTGATGAATTTGTCTGTAACAGGATTTGTAGGATTCAAGAATTTACAGGATTTTCATCGCTCTAGCCTTTAATCCGAACAAATGGATTTGACCTCTCCTCACGATTTGATACATGTCAGCAACCGTGAAGTACAACTCACTGATATTCTTTCAAGCGGGGCTACTCCCTTATCTGATTTTGAATCAGAAACGTTTTCATTCATAAGAAACTGGTTGCTGGATGTTGATTCATTCAGGATCAATACAAGCGGCTCTACTGGAACACCGAAAGAAATTACGCTTACCCGAAAGCAACTTCAACAAAGTGCCCAGCGAACAATTAGCGCCCTTCATTTAAATCAAAACGATACTGCTTTGATTTGTCTGGATACAAAATACATAGCGGGGAAAATGATGCTGGTACGTGCCTTCGAAAGCAACATGAAAATTGTTGCTGTTGAACCAACTTCAAATCCACTGCTAAAATTGTCTTCCGATACACCTATAAGTTTTGCTGCCTTCGTTCCACTGCAACTTCAGGAAATGCTAAAGAATGAGGATTGTATTCAGAAATTAAACCGCATGAAGGCGGTTATCATTGGTGGAGGAGCGATGCATGCCACTCTTCAACACGAAACCAGCAAACTACCTTGTCCAGTGTATGCAACCTACGGCATGACGGAAACGGTATCCCATATTGCCTTACAGCGATTGAATGGCAAGGAGGCTTCCGATCACTTCACCGTTTTGTCGGGTATCGAGATCCAGGTTGACGACCGAGGTTGTCTGGTAATTCGGTTACCTGAGTTCGAAGAAAAAATTGCTACCAACGACTTAGTAGATTTGATATCACCTACCAGTTTCCGCTGGCTTGGCCGGTTCGACAACGTGATTAACAGTGGTGGATATAAAATCCATCCTGAAAAGGTTGAGAAAGTAGTGGAAAGCATTTTTCAAGAAAGAATGGTAGATAGACCTTTCTTTATTAGCGGTATTCCCGATGACCGACTGGGACAAAAACTGATTTTAATCATAGAGGGGTTTCCGATTTCAGGACAAAATAAAATACTATCAACACTACAACAGCACCTTCACCCCTACGAAGTTCCTAAACAGATATTTAATATCCGTGAATTCAACCGGACGGAGACAGGGAAAATCGACCGATTAAAAACTGCTGCTTTAATTGGATAACTTTTGTCAGGTTGAGCTTGTCGAAACCTCAGTAATCCGTTTATTTTTACATTCTCAAACTTAAGATAGCTATGGGTCGGGTTTTTGAAAAACGTAAGCATACCATGTTCGCCCGCTTTGACCGCATGGCCAAGGCCTTTACACGCATTGGAAAGGATATTGCTCTTGCAGTAAAACAAAACGGTCCAAATCCTGATAATAACCCGAAGCTCCGAATGGCTATGCAAAATGCCAAAGGTGTAAACATGCCCAAGGACAGGGTTGAGGCTGCTATTAAACGTGCTTCATCTAAGGATGAGAAAGATTATCAGGAAGTGATCTACGAAGGCTATGCACCTCATGGCGTGCCTGTACTGGTACTTTGTGCTACCGATAACCCAACGCGGACGGTTGCTAATGTACGACTCCACTTTGCAAAGAATGGAGGAAGTATGGGTAATTCAGGGTCCGTGCTATTTATGTTTGAACACCGGGGTGTATTCAAATTTGAGCCCGCTAAACTTAATCTGGATGAATTGGAACTCGATCTGATTGATGCAGGCGCAGAAGATATTGAAAGAGGAGAAGATGAAATAATAGTATATACCAAATTCACCGAATTCGGTCACATGTTGAAATTTTTAGAAGAGAAGAAACTGGATGCGAAAAGCTCAGAGCTGCAATATATTCCCACCACTACCAAAGAACTTCCCGAAGACCAGCAAGATGAGGTGCTGAAATTAATTGAAACGCTTGAAGGCGATGACGATGTGCAGAGTGTGTTTCATAATTTGGCATGAGAACTCAATACTTCATCCTTTACTTTTTTATTCTTCACCATATTGCTTATTAAAGGAACTTGTGTATACAGAACAGGTTCGGCAGGGTTAACCTGGCAATCAAATTATCTATGTTTCTTCTGGATCTGTTCCGGTATTGTGCAAGTAACCTTTCTGATCGTATCAGCCAGGTGAAAAATTTTCCATCCCCCTCCCATCGATATCACATCACGCCTGCGCAAAGTCTCCATCAATCTGAATTTTGATATTCCATATCTCTTCTGTCAGCGGTTCAGGTTGAGGTTGTCCAACAGCTTTCACAAAATCATTAATCGAATACTCCCGCCTGAGTACTGGAACACCCTCCTTATTTCTGAAAGCAGTTGCCATGGTTACTTCTTTGGCAAAAGCAGAACGAATCATCGTACTATCGGCCCTATACATTCCGCTGAACAATCGGTTATGACCTCGGTCACACTTGCTGCTTCGTCCCTTTGTGCCGGTAAGATGATAGGAGCAGCAACTAAAAGAAACATCAGATAAATAGGCTTTCGCATCTTTTTTTGAAAGATGCATGATGATTCTTTCAAAATAAATAGAATTTATGCCAACGGTCGATTCATGAAAATTGCTCCTTCCATACGGTAATTTGGATTATCTTTAACCATCGAAAAACCAGTAGGATCTATGATTATGCGAATCTGCCTCTTTTTCCTTTTAACACTTGTCGATCTGACATCACTTAACGGCCAACAGAAAGACACCTTATTGGCGGCACTGGACACCGCCAAAAATCAATACAAAGTAAAGGCGTTAAACGAATTGTTCCGTGCTAACCTCCAGTCCGATCCGGTAAAAGCTATCGGCTACACCCGCGAAGCCCTCAGCCTGGCCACGGATATCAACGATAAAAAAGGGATGGCTGCCTCCTACAACAATTTGGGCGTGGCGTATAAAAACCAGGGTGCACTGGACAAGGCATTGGAATATTACATTACCTCGCTTAAAATTTATGAGACGCTCGATAACAAAGAAGGGATTGCCACAGCTAAAAATAACATTGCCACGATTTATTCAGTCAAAGGGGATTTCGGGCAGGCCATGAAATATCTGGAAGAGTCGTACGCGCAATTCATACTACTGAAAGACGAAGCCAGAATTGTTGGTTCCTTGAATAATCTGGGTAATCTGTACATTGATTTACAGTTGTATGAAAAAGCAATGCGTTACTTTTCAGAGGCGTATCAACTCAGTGCAAAACTCGGTCAGTCTTTTTCTGACCCGTTGAATAACATGGGCAACGTTTATTTCCAGCAGGGAAATTACCAGCGCGCCATTGAACACTATCTGAAAGCACTTGAGTTAGAAAAGACTAATAATAATCGACTGGGCATGTTAAGCACGCTGACAAACATTGGTATTGCCTACACCAAAGCCGGACAACCACTACCGGC
>JANNQJ010000379.1:0-25804 GCA_031400675.1 Cyclobacteriaceae bacterium | reverse complement strand
GATCGCCTGATCACCTCCTGCGATGAGTCCAATTACTTTGCCCTGTGGCATTCCGAAAGTAGGAGGAATTTCGGAGGCATCCAATATACCCAGTCTGCCACTTGTGCCAGCACCTATATAAAATAACCGACCTCCATCCTTCATCTTCTCCACAATCACATGGATCAGTTTTTCAATAATCGGAATTACTTTTTCAATGGCTATAGGAACTGTTTTGTCCTCCTTGTTGATGTTGGTCAACAATTCCGAGACACTCATTTTTTCTAGGTGTTCGTAGTTCGAAGATGATTCAGTTGTGTTCACTAATTCAATTCATGTTGATGATACAATGTTAATCCGGCAATGGGGCTTTCCAGAATGTTTTTAACCGCTATTCCTTTATCATTGGCAACTTGCCGTAGGATATCGCTAAAATAAAATGCTACTGATCCTGTGAAATGTACCTTCAACACTTCAAACCGACCGTACTTCTTCACATTTCTTTCAAAGAATTCGTCAAAACCAGTGTATACAAGTTTATAGCAATAAGGTTCTTTAAGATGCTGAAAAATAAAATGAGAAAAGCTACCCAAAAACCGACTGGGCATTTCCTGCGTATACACACGATCCAGAATTTCCTCCCGATCAAACGGAAATCGCTTTTTAAACTGATCCCATAATTTTTCGGGAAGATCTTTACGAAGATAGTCAGCGATAATTTTTTTTCCCAGATATGCTCCCGATCCTTCATCGCCCAATAAATAACCCAACGAAGTAACGTTATCAACAATCTTGGTTCCATCGTAGTAACAGGAATTAGCACCTGTACCTAAAATGCAGGCGATTCCTTCTTCATTTCCACAAAGTGCTCGGGCTGCCGCAAGCAGATCATGCCAGATTTCAATATGCGCATCCGGGTAAAAAACTTCTAATACGTTGCGGATTAATTTTCGGTTCTTATCGGACGAGCATCCCGTTCCGTAATAAAATATTTTCTTGATGGGTTGCTTAACCTGTGGTATCAGCACTTCCCTAATCTCCTGATCAAATTGTTCGATGGGCTGATAGTACGGGTTAAACCCAATGGTTTGTGCCTGTTCAATCTTACCACCTTTATCGATAATCCTCCAATCGGTTTTTGATGCTCCACTATCGGCTATCAGTATCATAGTAATCTTCCTACAGGTTTAAATTTATCAAAAACTTTCTCAGTATGAGGTGCATCCTTCAATTCATCGGTTAAATCCTGTCCTGCCCAATGTTCATAATGCTTGCCATTGCGCCATAAACGTGAAAGTGTCACATCATAAATGATTCCCCGGAGTGCGACCCAAACCTGAGGTTTATCTTGTCCGTTTCGCAGCGCTAGTTGTGAACGTGTGAATACAGGTAATTCTTCCACTTTTATGCTTGGTGGTTCCATCTAAAGAATAAGCTTTTGCTTCGGTTAGAATTTTGAATACTTTAACCCAAAATCAACTATCATGCAAAGTAAATACTTTCTACTTGGGTTGGCGTTTGTGTTGGCCTGTTCATCGCAGGAAAATCAAGTTACGTACACTTCATTGCCTGACGAAGAATTAAAACAGGTTGCAGATTCATTAGCGCAGGCATACATAATTGCAGATGGTCATGTGGATTTACCGAATCGATTAAAAGTTAAAAAGTTTCGGTTGGAGCGCGAATATCTCGGAATACCCATCAGCACCACAGAAGGTGATTTTGATTATGAACGGGCGAAGAAGGGAGGATTGGACGCTCCTTTCATGTCCATTTATATTCCCTCAAGCTATCAGCTAAAAGAAGACAAGGGAAAAGTGCTGGCGGATTCCCTCATGAATATGATTGACGGTATTGTTGAGGCACACTCGGATAAATTTGGCAGGGGCAGAACTCCGCAAGAAATAGAAGAGAATTCCAAAGCAGGAAAAGTATCGCTACCCATGGGTATGGAAAATGGAGCACCTGTTGGAAATGATCTGGCGAACGTAAAATATTTTTACGATCGTGGTATCCGCTACATCACCCTGACACATGGAAAAGATAATCAAATCTGTGATTCTTCGTATGACACCCTGAATACCTGGAATGGATTAAGTCCTTTTGGTGAACAGGTTGTGAAAGAGATGAATCGCGTGGGGATCATGGTCGATATTTCACATGTATCAGACAGCTCTTTTTTTGATGTGATGAAACTCACCAGCGTACCGGTTATTGCTTCGCACTCATCGTGTCGCTATTACACTCCCGGCTTTCAGCGCAACATGTCTGACGATATGTTGAAAGCCCTGAAGAAAAACGGAGGTGTGATTATGATCAACTTTGGCGCTTCCTTTTTGGACTCGGTAAGCCGTACCAACAGCAAATTACTTGACTCGTTAGAGAAAGTACTCACTGAAAAGAAACTCACTTCGCGTGATGAAGCAGCGCAGCCTATTATTGATCAGTTTGTCAAGAACCACAAAGAACTTTATTCAGACGTAGAGCGAGTGGCTGATCATATTGATCACGTTAAATCTTTGATTGGTATTGATCATATCGGTCTGGGCTCTGACTATGACGGTGTAGGTGATAGTTTACCCATTGGCTTAAAGGATGTTTCACAATACCCGAATCTGATTTTTGCATTGCTGAGACGTGGCTACACGCCAGAAGATATTGAAAAGATTTGTTCTAAGAATGTGTTCAGGGTTTGGAATAAGGCAATAGAAGTTTCAAGGCTTTAATCAATCTTTTTCCATTGTAAGGTTGGTATCAGGCTTTCCACTACCTGTTCAAGATCTTTGAGTTCCTTGGGAGCGTTGTAATAATCCTGAATCGTTTTCTCATTTAATTGATCCTTAAAATATAAATAGGTAGTGGGTAAATCGTTTACATTACCCGTATACTGGTTTTTAAAGCTGAAGAACTTTGAATCCCTGAACTGCTGAACGATTTTCTGAAGTTCCCCCTGATTAAGGGATGCTTCATACGTGCCAATCATTTTATGATTCCTTATTCCGTTGAATTTAACCAATCCGGAAGAAAACATCTCCAGTTTATAAGCTTCGCAAGGGCCGAAGCAAGGAGTTTTCTCAAGCGAAATAATCAGTACATCAGCCGGTAATTTTTGATTTTTACAGGCTGTGGGAAAAGCCAGAATTATTATTAGTATAATTAAACGCATTATCCTTAAATTGCTCAACTCAAACCTAATGTATGAAAATATCGATAAGAATTCTACTGAGTGTACTAATAACGTTGCCGCTTTCAGCCAGTTATAGTCAAAAAATTGTTCGCGTGGGTAAATCCCCGATTGTGTGTTACGCCAGGCAGGAGAATCTACCAACAAAAGTTGCACCTCCTGCATCTTTTAGTACTGTGGCTGGCCGAACAAAATCTTCAACCATTGAAGTAGAGTACAGCTCTGGCTTTACACCTCAAGCGCAAGCCGCATTTCAATTTGCTGTTGATATTTGGGAAAGCCTCTTATCCTCACCGGTAACGATCAGGGTGTCCGCAAATTGGATTGTGCTGGGCAACGGGGTGTTAGGCTCAGCAGGCCCGACTTTTTATGCCAGCGAGTTTGCCGGAGCCCCTCAAATTAATGTGGCCTATCCGGGTGCCTTAGCGGAGAAACTGGCAGGGCAAGATTTAAATGACCCGAGCGAATTTGATATCTCTGCGAGCTTTAATAGTGATTTTGATTGGTACTACAACTCCACAGGAACACCAGGTGTTAACCAATACGATCTGATTTCGGTTGTCCTGCATGAACTGGGCCATGGCTTAGGCTTTGTGGATACCTATAATTTTGTTTCAGGTACGGGTGATTATGGAAGTTTTACGGACGGGCTTCCATTCGTTTATGATGTTAATATTGAAAACACAGGGGGCACAAACCTCTACCAGAGTTTCGCTTCACCTTCTACCCAACTCGGAAGCCAGCTTGTTAGCAATAATCTTTTTTACAATTCCGCTTTGGCCATCAGTAATAACGGTGGGCAAAGACCAAAAATTTATGCTCCCGGTACATGGTCAGGCGGATCAAGTATCGCCCACCTGGACGAAAATACCTACCCTGGTGGAAACGAAAACTCACTCATGAGTCCTCAATTTGCAGATCGCGAAGTGATACACAATCCGGGGCCTATCACCCTCAATTTATTTAAAGACATGGGTTGGACGACAGTTTACATTGATCATGAACCCATAGCTAGCACAGAAAATACGGGAGCCCCGGCATTTAATGTGGTGGCAACCGTTACACCCGATGGAACCCCTGACTATGAGGTTGAAACAAGTGAAATCTTTTTGCACTATTATACCTCGTTAAACGCCAATGTTGTATCCGTAGCAATGACTACAACGGGAACACCCAATCAATATCAAGCTACTTTGCCTGCACCAGGAGGCACGCTTGATTACTATTATTACATCAGTGCCGAAGATAACCTAGCACGAACAATTACTAACCCCGGAAAAGTCAATACGCCCCTTGAGGCTCCTGTGCAGGGGTATTACAAATTTAGCGTTGGGGCTGATATTGATGCTCCAATAATCACCCATACCCCTGTTGAATCTGCTTCTTTTTTAGATTCAGAAATAGAAATTGAGGTTGAGATTTCGGAACGCTTCGCTTTAAGTGATGTTCATCTCGAATACCGCATTGCGAGTGTGACGCAACCCAATGCATTCCTGACTTTAGTCGATTCAGAAACAAATTCACTCACCGGATTAACAACGTACTCTTATGAAATAGCAATTCCGCTCGGCTCATTGAATGATGGCGACATCGTTGAATACCGCATTGTGGCGGAAGACAATTCGTCAAATTCAAATGTGGGAATAAGTCCGGCTGCTAATTATTATGAAGTTATCTACAAGGGAATAAAAGCAACTCAAACCGAATACCTCAATGATTTCAATGCCACCTCTGATGACTTTGTTGGAAATGCAAGTGACTTTAGCATCATTCAGCCCTCAGGTTTTAATAACCCGGCCATTCACTCTGTTCATCCTTACGAAGAAGCGGGTAATGATAATACCATCGATTATATATACACCTTAAGGATCCCCATTATCGTGCAAAATATAGGAGCCACCATAAAATTTGATGAGATCGTTTTAGTGGAGCCAGGTGAAACCGGCTCCGTGTTTCCGAATCAGGATTTTTACGATTATGTAGTTACAGAAGGATCCACAGATGGTGGCCTAACATGGATACCCGTAGCAGACGGGTATGACTCGAGAGATTTTTCCCCTTGGCTTACCCGGTATAACAGTTCAGCCTCCGCAATCGGGGATCCTTCATTGTATAGAACTCGGGAGTTAGATTTACTGGATCAGTTCAACGAAGGAGAAGAACTAATCCTTCGTTTCCGTCTTTATAGCGATCCCGGTGCTGCAGGTTGGGGATGGGCCATTGATAACCTGAAAATTCAAATTGATGATGAGGCTCCTACGCTTCTCCACCAGCATCTTGATTTTGTAAAAAGTGGAACTACTTCAATCACCTTAACGATGGAGGGCACTGATAACATCGCTATTGACAAGGCCATTCTGGAAGTTGGCGTCAACGACCAGCCTACTGAGATTAGTGAAGAACTCATTGGTGAGAGTGCTGTAGCTTTAGATTTTGAGGTTAATATCGCTTCGCTTGCATCGGGTGATAAAATCAAATACAAACTTTCTTTTACAGATGAAACGGGCAATAGTTCTACAGTTCCATCCGAGGGCTTTTTTGAAGTGTCAATTGTTGAATTTGAAACTGCCGTAAATCAATATGCTAATGATTTTAACACAGCATCTAATGATTTTGTAGGTAATTTTTTCAGCATCGAACAACCCTCCGGCTTTTCAGATGACGCCATTCATTCAAGCCACAACTACCCCATAGGATTCGGACCAGGCTTGCTTTCAGATTTTACTTATACACTTACCAAGCCCATTACAATATCATCTGACAATCCATTAATCCGGTTTGACGAAATAGCGATCGTAGAAGGCCACAACTCCGGAGTGGTTTTTGGAACAACTGCCTTTAACGATTATGTGATTGTAGAAGGATCGAAAGATGAAGGAGAAACCTGGAGTATTTTTTTAGATGGGTACGATGCGAAGGAGCAATCTTCATGGAATTCAACTTTTAATAACGAAGCCAGTGGTGAGCCTGATTTATTCCGCACACGCCTTATCGATATGACAGAAAATGGAAACTTTGATGCCAACGATGAGGTGATCATCCGCTTCCGTTTGTTTAGCAATGAAACGCTGAACGGCTGGGGCTGGGCAATCGACAACCTATACATTCAGGATGC
Source organism: Cyclobacteriaceae bacterium (assembly GCA_031400675.1). Lineage (GTDB taxonomy): Bacteria > Bacteroidota > Bacteroidia > Cytophagales > Cyclobacteriaceae > UBA2336. The sequence continues at coordinate 19,526 of JANNQJ010000379.1, read as the reverse complement.
AATTACCGGCACCGAAAAGGAATTGGAAGCGGCTGTTTCAGTATACCCCAATCCTGCAAAAGGAAATATTACGGTAGAGGCTTCAGGTCTTTCTTCTCCCTACTTCCATATTCAACTATTAAGCATGCATGGGCAAAATGTATACAGCGCTGCCGAAGAAGCCATAGAGGGTAAAATGTCTCATACCATTTCGGGAGTTGACATCCCTGCAGGTTTGTACCTTGTGAAAATTTCAAATGAAGGAAAGACAGTCATAAAAAAGTTAGTGAAGAAAGAATAGAGTAACGATTCCAAGACTTTAAAAGCCCTGAAATTCTCAGGGCTTTTTTGTTATCATTACGTTTTCAAAACAACTACCAATGAAAACCCTACTGAGCATTTCTTTACTCCTCCTGACAATCATTGTATCAGCTCAAAAAACCGAAGGTGTCGAAGCCTTAACAAAGGGTACAAAATTCGTGGGAGGCACCTTATTCTTCAATTATGACGAAAGCATTGATAAAAATGATGACTATAAAAATATCAATACCGGAATCAGTTTAGGTCCATTAGCCGGTAAATATATTAAAGACAATGTGGCCTTGGGCTTATGGGTTAGTTACGGCTTCTCGAGCAACAAAAATGAATATCCTGATGACACGGAGTATAAAAATTCAAATCACTTTATTGGTGTTGGGTCATTCATTAGAAAGAACTACAAAATAGTCCCTAACCTATTTTTTTTCTTGCAGGGTCAAGCAAGTTTGAGCTATGGTGCTTCGAAAACAATTGATACGAGCGACAGTGAGACCAAGTTTAACAACTACAGTTTTAGCCTTGGCGCAGCTCCAGGGTTACAATTATTTCTGAATAAAAAAATAAGTCTGGAAACCACCTTGGGATATATTGGCTATCGATTTGCTCACCAAAAAAATACAGATTCAGATGACAAGGGATCAAATACCAACAGTATTGATCTGGGTGGCGGATTAGGCTCCGTAAATTTTTCTATCCGGTATTTCATTCATCCTTAAAGGTTTCTGTTTTAGTTATCTTCATTGAAGTCCTGATTTCCCTCAGGGTTTTTTATTCCAAACCCTACGGATTTAAATACTTGAATCCTTTCCTGCTAAAACTCCTGATCGTATTTTTGCCCAATTTATTTAACCCGTCAATACCTAAATGCCCAGAGACAGAAGTATTCGATCCGTTCTAATCATCGGAAGCGGCCCTATTATCATTGGTCAAGCCTGCGAATTCGACTATGCCGGCTCACAAGCCTCCCGTTCGCTGCGGGAAGAGGGTATTGAGGTGGTACTGATTAACTCGAACCCGGCCACCATCATGACCGATAAGGTAACGGCCGACCACATATACCTAAAGCCCCTTACTAAAAAATCAATCCGCGAAATACTTGAAAAACATAACATTGATGCTGTGCTGCCAACCATGGGCGGTCAAACAGCCCTGAACCTGTGCATCGAATGCGAAAAAGCGGGTGTATGGCAGCATTTCGGTGTACGTCTTATTGGAGTGGATATAAAAGCCATCGAAACCACGGAAGATCGAGAGAAATTCCGGTTGAAAATGCTGGAACTGGGTGTGGGTGTCTGCAAGGGCGCCACTGCCACCTCCTTCTTGCAAGGAAAAGAAATCGCACAGGAAATCGGATTCCCGTTGGTAATCCGCCCCTCGTACACACTTGGCGGAACGGGTGGAGGATTTGTAAACACTCCCGAAGAATTTGATGAAGCCTTAAACCGCGGCCTGCATGCCTCCCCCATTCATGAGGTATTGGTAGAGAAAAGTATAATGGGTTGGAAAGAATACGAGTTAGAATTGCTTCGTGATGCCGTTGGCAACGTGATCATCATCTGCTCGATTGAAAATTTCGATCCAATGGGTATCCACACCGGTGACTCTATCACGGTGGCTCCTGCGATGACGCTTCCTGACACGGTGTATCAGAAAATGCGTGATCTCGCCATCCGGATGATGAACGGCATCGGAAAATTTGCCGGTGGTTGTAACGTACAGTTTTCTGTGAATCCGGAAAATGATGACATCATTGGAATCGAAATTAACCCACGTGTATCTCGCTCTTCTGCACTTGCATCAAAAGCAACAGGTTATCCAATTGCTAAGATTGCAGCTAAGCTCGCCATTGGATACAACCTCGATGAATTAAAGAATGCGATCACCGGAACTACCACGGCTTACTTTGAGCCCGCACTTGATTATGTTATTGTAAAAATACCCCGCTGGAATTTTGATAAGTTTCAAGGTGCCGATCGCAGACTTGGCTTGCAAATGAAATCGGTGGGTGAAGTAATGGGCATTGGAAGAAACTTCCAGGAAGCTTTGCAGAAAGCCTGTCAGTCGCTGGAGATCAGGAGAAATGGATTAGGTGCCGATGGTAAAGAACTCACCAAGCAAGCCGACTTACTATACAGCTTAGAACATCCAAGCTGGAACAGGTTGTTCCACATCTACGATGCCATGAAACTTGGCATCCCGATGAAAACGATTCAAAAACTGACGAAAATCGATAAATGGTTTTTGGAACAGATTTGGGATCTAATTGAATTCGAAAAAGAAATTGAAAAACACCAGCTCAATACCCTTCCTGCTGAGCTGATGAGAAAGGCAAAAGAAAAAGGTTATGCGGATCGTCAGATTGCGCACTTACTGAAATGTCTGGAGAGCGAGGTGCACAAAAAGCGAAGGGAGATGAACATCAATCGTGTGTACAAATTGGTTGATACGTGTGCTGCCGAATTTGAAGCAAAAACTCCGTACTACTATTCTACATTCGATACCGAAAATGAATCCGTGGCTTCGAATAAAAAGAAAGTGATCGTGTTGGGCTCTGGCCCCAACCGGATTGGTCAGGGCATTGAGTTTGACTACTCGTGCGTACACGGAATTCTGGCCGCGAAAGAATGTGGTTACGAGGCCATCATGATCAACTGCAATCCAGAAACCGTTTCTACCGATTTTGACATTGCCGATAAACTTTATTTTGAACCTGTATTCTGGGAACACATTTGGGACATCATCCAACATGAAAAACCAGAAGGTGTGATCGTTCAGCTTGGCGGACAAACTGCATTGAAGCTCGCTGAGAAACTTCACAAATATGGTGTGAAGATCATGGGCACTTCGTTTGAAGCGCTTGACCTGGCTGAAGACCGTGGAAGTTTTTCAACGCTCCTAAAAGATCTCAACATACCCTACCCTAAATTTGGTGTTGCCCGCGATGCCGATGAAGCACTGGAGGTTTCAAAAACAATAGGCTTCCCATTGCTGGTACGGCCATCTTACGTACTCGGTGGACAGAGCATGAAGATTGTGATCAATGAAAAAGAACTCGAGAATCATATTCTCGATATCTGGAAACACTTACCGGAAAATAAAGTGTTGCTTGATCATTTTTTAGACAGCGCCATTGAAGCTGAGGCGGATGCTATTTGTGATGGTGAAGACGTGTACATCATCGGTATCATGCAGCACATCGAGCCTGCAGGTATCCATTCAGGTGATTCATACGCAGTTCTTCCTCCTTATAATTTAGGTGACTTAATCATCAAGCAAATTGAAAGTTATACCAAGCGCATTGCCGTAGCATTAAAAACCGTTGGGTTAATCAACATCCAGTTCGCCATCAAGAATGATACAGTATACATCATTGAAGCAAACCCTCGCGCATCACGCACCGTGCCTTTTATTTGCAAAGCGTACGATGAGCCATACGTAAACTATGCTACCAAAGTGATGCTGCGTGAAAAGAAGGTGAAAGATATCACGTTTACTCCAACCCGTAAAGGCTACGCCATTAAAGAACCGGTATTTTCTTTCAGTAAATTCCCTGAAGTGAATAAGGAGCTTGGCCCTGAAATGAAGTCGACCGGTGAGTCAATTTATTGCATTGACGACCTCATGGATGATTATTTCATGAAAATTTACAGTGAACGAAACCTCTACTTAAGCCGTTAAAAGAAAGTACTATCTTTGATTTATGTTACGGTTACTGTTAATCTTTTCGCTTATTTTCTACGTGCTGTATAAGTTTGGCTTTTTCCGTGCATTATCCGGGGAAGCACGCAGGCAACAAAATTTTGATCGCAAGCCACCCAATAGCAACGTCAATGTGGATGCTGCGCCTCCTAAAGAAAAGAAACGATCTGGTTTTAAAGGAGGCGATTACGTGGATTATGAAGAGATAAAATAAATCTTGCCTGAAGAGGTCAAGGAAATGAAATTTCACTTCTACAAATACCAGGCAACCGGTAATGACTTTGTTTTGATCGACAATCGATCCGGTCATTATTCGTTTTCTGTTGAGCAGATCAAAAAAATTTGCAACCGTAAGTTTGGCATCGGTGCAGATGGCCTCATGCTGATTGAAAAATATGCTACACTTGATTTCAACCTCGTATACTACAACAGCGATGGCTCCCAAAGTCTGTGCGGGAATGGCAGCCGCGCAGCCATGCACTTTGCATCATTTTTAGGAATGGTGAACGGGCGCGCTTCATTCAACGCATATGATGGAAGACATGACGCTGAATTACTTGCTGCAGACATTGTACGACTGAAAATGAATGACACGAAAGATGTGTCTGCGCTTGGCTCTGATTTTAAAATCAACACAGGCTCGCCTCACCTGATTCGATTCGTTGAAAAGGTCAATGACTTCCCGGTATTTGAAGAGGGTAAAAAAATCCGTTACAGCGATACCTACAAAGAAAAAGGTATCAACGTAAACTTTGTAGAATTACTTCCCAGCAACACCATTTTTGTTCGCACTTACGAACGAGGCGTAGAAAATGAAACACTTTCATGTGGTACGGGTGTTACCGCAGCAGCTTTGGCCGCTTCCGTTAAAGGATACAAGTCACCGGTTTCTGTGAAAACATTGGGCGGTGATCTCTCCGTTGAGTTTAAATCCGCCCGCCTGAATGACGCAGTCGGGCAGGAACAATCTGCCGGTCAGGCTGCGTTTCATGATATTTTCCTCGTTGGTCCTGCCAAAATGGTATTTGAGGGTGATTTGGAACTATAATTGAACGCCTCCTAATCCAAAAAATCGAATTAACTTTAAGCCCATTTTTAAAGTTGACCGTTATCCGCTAATCGTTAATAGTGCTTATAGCCACTTATCAGCGATAACTGATAACCGTTAACTGACAACCGTTAACTGAATTATGCTTCAACTCATTGCCAAACTCTTCGGAACAAAATCCCAGAAAGATATTAAACTCATTATGCCCTTGGTGGAGGAAACCATAAAAGAGGGTCAGAAACTCCCTAGCCTTTCGCATGATGAATTGAGAAACCAAACCCGACAGGTTCAGGATATCATCAATCAGGAGTTAAAAGAAATTGATGACCAATTGGCGGCCCTGCATAAACAAATTGAGGAGAACCCGGAACTGACGATGCAGGAGAAAGAATCCATTTTTGCCCAGATTGATAAACTTGAACTTGATCGAAACAAAGAACTCGAAAAAATCTTACTGAAGGTTTTACCAAAGGCATTCGCCATTGTGCGTGAAACCGCCAGGCGCTTTAAAGAAAATGAATATCTGGAAGTTACGGCTAATGATTTCGATCGCGAACTTTCAGGAAGGTATGAGAATATAAAAATCACAGGCGATAAAGCACATTGGCAAAATCGTTGGGTAGCAGGGGGCACGATGGTTACCTGGGACATGGTGCATTATGATGTGCAAATTATTGGTGGTGTTGTATTGCATCAGGGGAAAATTTCCGAGATGGCAACTGGTGAAGGAAAAACTTTGGTGGCTACGTTCCCCGCATTTCTTAACGCGCTTGCTAAACGTGGTGTACACATTGTAACGGTAAATAATTACCTCGCTTCACGCGATAGCGAATGGATGGCGCCTATCTTTCAGTTTCATGGGCTTTCTGTTGACTGTATTGATAAGCATGAGCCCAATTCTATTGCGCGAAGAAATGCCTACAAAGCAGACGTCACGTATGGAACCAACAACGAATTTGGTTTCGATTACCTGCGCGATAATATGGCACGCGAGACGGAAGAATTGGTACAACGCGGACATCATTATGCCATGGTTGATGAAGTAGATAGTGTGTTGATTGATGAAGCCCGTACTCCGCTTATTATTTCTGGTCCCGTGCCGCGTGGTGATCAGCATGAATTTTACGACCTCAAGCCACGCATTTTTAAGCTGGTGGAAGCTCAGAAAAAGGTAGTTGGACAATACCTGATTGATGCTAAAAAATTGATTGCAGATGGTGATGAGAAGGAAGGTGGAGTTGCGTTATTCCGTGCTTTCCGTGGTTTGCCAAAAAATAAACCCCTCATCAAGTATTTGAGTGAAATGGGTAATAAATCCATCCTGCAAAAAACAGAGAACTTTTACCTGCAAGACAATAAACGCAACATGCCGGAGGCTGACAAGCCTTTATTCTTCATCATCGATGAAAAAGATAATAGCGTTGAGCTTACAGAAAAAGGTATTGATTTGATTACAGGTGAAGGAGAAGATTCAAAGTTTTTTATCATGCCTGAGATTGGTACAGAACTGAATAAACTTGAAAAAGATGTTACCCTCAGCGAGCAAGATCGATTCCACAAAAAAGAAGAAGTCATTCGCGACTATCAGGTGAAATCGCAGCGCATTCACAGCGTGAACCAATTGCTGAAGGCTTATACGTTATTCGAAAAAGATACAGAGTATATAATCGTTGATGGAAAAATCAAAATTGTTGACGAACAAACCGGTCGTGTGTTGGACGGCAGAAGGTACTCCGATGGATTGCACCAGGCCATTGAGGCAAAGGAAAACGTAAAAGTTGAAGACGCTACACAAACGTATGCTACTGTTACCCTTCAAAATTATTTTCGTATGTACCACAAGCTGGCCGGTATGACTGGTACAGCTGAAACCGAAGCGGGTGAATTCTGGGACATCTACAAACTGGATGTCGTAACCATTCCTACCAACAGAAATATTACTCGTTCCGATCAGGATGATTTTGTGTTTAAAACCATGCGTGAAAAATTCAACGCAGTGGCTGATGAAATTGTTAAACTAACAGAAGCAGGTCGTCCTGTGCTGGTGGGTACCACTTCGGTGGAAATTTCAGAATTGGTGAGCCGCATGTTGCAGATGCGTAAAATCAAACACAATGTATTGAACGCAAAACAGCACCAGCGCGAAGCAGAAATTGTAGCCGAAGCGGGTAAGCCCGGTACGGTTACGATTGCTACTAACATGGCTGGTCGTGGTACGGACATCAAACTTACCCCTGAATCACGTGCTGCTGGCGGACTCGCCATTATCGGTACAGAACGTCACGAATCGCGCAGGGTTGACAGGCAGTTACGCGGTCGTTCCGGTCGTCAGGGTGACCCGGGGTCTTCACAATTCTATGTTTCATTGGAAGATAATTTGATGCGTTTGTTCATGCCTGAGCGTATTGCCCGCGTGATGGATAGACTTGGATTGAAAGAAGGTGAAGTGAATCAGCATTCGATGGTAACCAAATCCATTGAGCGTGCGCAGAAAAAAGTAGAAGAAAATAACTTCGGTATACGGAAGCGCTTGCTGGAGTACGATAACGTGATGAACTCGCAGCGTGAAGTAATTTACACACGCAGAAGAAATGCGTTATACGGTGAACGTTTGGAGCTTGATATTCTCACCATGCTTTTCGATACCTGTGAAGAAGTCGCCATCAATGCAAAAAATGCAAATGATTATGAAAGCCTCCGCTTGAATGCATTAAGCATACTTGGTATAGATTATGAAATTACTCAGGCTGATTTCGGAAAAATGGATCAAAACAAATTAGGTGAAGACTTGTACACTAAAACATTGGACCACTACCACAAGAAAAATAAACTGGTGGCTGAAAAATCCATACCGATCATCCGCGACATTCATACCACTCGCGGAGCTACGGTTGAGAATATTCTGGTGCCCTTTACGGATGGGTCTAAAAATATTGGGGTATCAGCCAATCTGAAAAAATGCGTTGATACAAATAATTCTGAGTTGATCAAATCGATGGAGAAAATGATCACGCTTTCGATCATTGACCAATTGTGGAAAGAACACCTGCGTGATATGGATGATTTAAAACAATCTGTGCAAACAGCGGTATATGAACAGAAAGATCCACTGTTGATCTATAAATTCGAGGGCTTTGAACTCTTCAAACGGTTGGTTGGAAAAGTAAATGAAGAGACTATCTCCTTCCTGATGAAGGCCGACATACCAGTACAAAAAGCAGATCAGGTTGAAGAAGCAAGAAATTTACGCAGGGCTCGGTACAGTGAACAGAAAGAAGAATCGCAATCATTATTAAGTGGTGGCGGTGGAGGTGGCAGACCACAAGCCGGACAAACCGGACGCCCTCCGCAGGAGAAAGTGATGCCTGTTAAATCCGAGAAGGTCGCGAACCGCAACGATAAGGTAAATGTGCAATACACAGACGGCCGTATCGTTAAAGATGTGAAGTATAAAAAAGTGGAAGACGATGTTTTGAATAACCGTTGCATCGTAATTGATTAAGTATGAGGATTAGGTTAGCTATATTTTTTCTTGTTCTAATTGCCTGGGGTTGTAAGCCAACACAAAGTACCCAAGGTGTGCAAGACGGAAAGTATTCAGAAGATCTTTCAGGACTGCGACCTAAGGTGGAGGAGACTACGGAAACCACAGTTATACTTGATCATAAGCGCGATCCCAAAGCTTATGTAGAACCGCAGCACACAGTCAACAAACAACTGGATACGGTACTGGATAGCATTGACAGGATCAATCTCACACGCAAATTTATTGAAGGTTATACGATTCAAGTGTACTCAGGTTTAAAGGATGAAGCTTTGAATGTAAAAAAGCAACTGACAATCGCATTCCCCAGCCTTGATTCCGAACTCCAGTATCTTCAACCTAATTATCGTGTAAAAACCGGCAAGTATTTTACCAGACTGGAGGCTGAAAAAGACTACCAACAGGTAAAGCGCTACTTCCAGGCTGCCATTCTGGTACCGGATAAGATTTCTATTAATTGATCTCTTAAATTGTCTGCACTGTAATTCCCATGATTAAATGATTGACATGATTCCTAGCGGAAACAAAATCACGGCAATCATAAAAATCACACGAATCATAGTTTAAGATTATATTTGTACATCATGACACTTCTCGAAAAAATCAAATTACTTTCACAATCGTACAGTCAGGAAGTAGTGGGCTTACGCAGACATTTGCACGCCAATCCGGAACTTTCTTATCAGGAATACAATACAGTAAAATTTGTTGCTCAAACATTACGGTCGTTTGGCATTGAGCCAACAGAAGGGATTGCCACTACGGGATTAGTGGCGGAGGTAAAAGGAAAAAATCCGGACAAAAAAACAATTGCCCTTCGTGCGGACATGGACGCCCTTCCTATCACGGAAGCAAACGATGTTCCTTACAAATCAAAAAATAAGGGCGTGATGCATGCGTGTGGTCACGATGTACATACGTCATCTTTATTAGGCACCGCTAAAATTCTGAATGAATTAAAAGATCAGTTTGAAGGGACTGTTCGATTTTTGTTTCAGCCTGGAGAAGAAGTAAACCCAGGAGGAGCCACTTACATGATTCGCGATGGTGCATTACAAAACCCTGCTCCCTCATCAATTCTTGGTCAGCACGTCTTTCCGTTACTGCCTGCTGGTAAAATCGGTTTTCGCGAAGGCATGTACATGGCCAGTTGTGACGAAATCTATTTAAAAGTCATTGGTAAAGGTGGACATGGTGCTGCACCCGAATTAACGATCGACCCGGTGGTGATTGCATCCTACATCATCATTGCGCTGCAACAAGTGATCAGTAGAAATGCATCACCCAAGCAACCTACTGTACTTACGTTTGGAAAAATTGTTGGAGGCACTGCTACGAACATTATTCCCGAAGAAATAAACATAGATGGTACATTCCGCGCCATGAATGAAATCTGGCGTGCAGAAGGATTGAAGAAAATAAAAAAGATGGCCGAGAGCATTGCCGAGGGCATGGGTGGAAGATGCGAAGTGAATATATCTCCAGGTTATCCTTATCTGGAAAATAACCCAGAGGTCACCCGCAGAATAAAAAAGGCCGCTGAAGAATACGTAGGTAAAGAAAATGTAATCGATATTGATATCACACTTGGTGCTGAGGATTTTGCTTACTACTCACAAATAGTACCTGCTTCTTTCTATCGACTTGGCACACGGAACGAGTCAAAGGGAATTACCTCCTACGTGCACACGCCCACTTTCGATATTGATGAAGATGCCCTTCGCATCGGACCGGGATTGATGGCATGGATGGCGGTAAAAGAATTAGATAGTATGTCTAATTAAATTTTGGTTATGTAGACAGTACGAACCCTTCGTGTATCTTTAATCTTTATAACTCATTGGAACCAGCCTTACCTATACAACCGATTAATCCACAACGCTGGGATAAGTTTCGCAAAGTACTGTACATCCTTGGCACCTTAGTGCTTTTTGTTTTTGCACTGGACCTGATGGTGTCTTCGCTGCAGCATTTGGGTAAATCAGCTGTTGAAACAATCATCCTGGCAACATCAAATCCATTTACAGGATTATTTATTGGTTTACTGATCACTGCAATGATTCAAAGCAGTTCGACTACTACGGCTATGGTAGTAGCTCTGGTAGCATCGGGCTCCATTACGATTGAAAGTGCTATTCCTATTATCATGGGTGCAAATGTAGGAACCACCATCACCAGCACCATTGTGTCGATGGGATTCATCAATAAGAAAAAAGATTTTCGTAGGGCCGTGTCAGCAGGCACATACGATGGGTTTTTTAATATCCTGATTGTTATCATTCTGTTTCCGCTCGAATATTATTACGGATTCTTATCAGGTATCTCACAATGGATTGCTGCTTACTTTTTCCATACCTCCTCCCTACCCGTTGAAAGTTCTTTCTTACCCAAGTGGTCGCTTTTTGGTCCCATGGTGGATTTCCTTGTGACAATCATTCCCAACGGATTCCTGCTTGCCCTGCTTGCTTTCATACTACTATTCACCTCCATTCTACTATTTCGAAAATTAATTTCAGGCCTTTTGCTAGCGAGCTCCCCGGAACGTTTCAGTCGTTTCTTTTTCAAGAACGCATGGAAATCCTTTTTCTGGGGGATCGTTACCACGGCTACCATTCGATCCAGCACCATTACCATTTCTGTGGTTGTACCCATTGTCGCGCAAAAGATAGTCTCCCTCCGTAAGGCCGCTCCTTTTATTTTAGGTGCGAATATCGGAACTACCATTACGGCATTTATCGCTGCCTTACTGAATGTAAATACTTCCACTGCCATCAGTATTGCGATTGCACATTTTCTATTCAACTTCATTGGCGTGTTGATTTTTTATCCCATCCCGCTCTTACGCAGAATCCCGTTTGAGTTTGCGAATCGTTTAGGGAGGCTCACACTCAAATACAGATTGGCAGGATTTGTCTATATCTTATTGACATTTTTCTTTATACCGTTTTCGCTCATCTTTCTAAATAAGGATTCCGTAGAAGTGCTGGAAATATCCTATCAGAAAAAGAATTTGGTTACGAATACACAATCAGAGTACCGTATCGTATCAAAAACACAATCCTGGAATAAAAATGGTGAGTGGCTGGTGTACAATACACCTTCTATTGAACCCTCCTTAATTTTTCCAGTATATCAGAAGAACAACATCCTGTTTATCAACAAAGAAATGTATCTCTTCAACAAACCCGGATTTTGCTGGGATGGAGAAAGTTCAGGGGGCAAATACCATATGTGCATTCAGGCAATTATTCCATCACTATATGTGAAGCCAGATTTACAATTTGATTCCGTATATGTGTACACACAAGAATTCTACAACGACCCAGACTCATCATTAACCCGCGTGTATATGAGTAAACTCTATCCCATCATTCTGAAACAGGAGCGCGAACAAAAAGGTCGTGTTGTTGAAACGGAAGAGATTACCAGCTTCACAAAAAACTGAATCATGCCGGACTTGTTCCGGCCCATCCGAACGCCCGCCTGAACGAATTCATTCGGGCAGGGATTCATCGGGACGGGCATCTCCCAACGAGCAATGAAAATGGGGATCGCGGAACAGGCTTGCCTGCCGACAAAGGTAGGGCCGTAAAGGGTGGACAATTAGTGCCTCACCCACTATTTTACGATCTTTGCCTATATTGCATTGACTCAACAACCATGTTAAAAGATACTTTATTAAAGCTTTTCAAACTCGATGGCCTCGTGAATAACCTTACCGGCTACGTGGAAACACGCATCGAGCTCATGAAATATGAAATCAAGGAAGACATGGCAAAAGCGATCGCCCGAGTATCCCTCGTGCTTCTTACGGCTTTGCTATTTACCTTCTTCCTGCTTTTCATTAGCGTTTCGGTAGCCATTAAGATCGGTGAAACCCTGGGTACTTTTGCTGGTTTCGCTCTTGTAGCTGGATTCTATTTTATGTTGATGCTCACTATTGTCCTTTTCCGCGAATCCATTAGCAAGAACATAGAGAAGAAAATTAAGACACACATTACGCATACCAAGTGATATGAACCCGGAAATAGATGACCCTGTAAAAAGCAGTCTGCTGAAAAAATCAGCCCAATACCGCGAAGACCTTGAAGATGAGGCCAAGCTAATCTCTGACCGCACCGAAAAAATTATTACCAACGCACTTATTGTAGGTGGGTCGCTTGCCCTTACCTATTTTTTGTATCGTCAATTCTCAGGAGGAGGATCCAAGAAAAGTAAGTCCAAAGCTAAGAAGGCTAAAGCTGTAGATACTGTAACCGAAGTGGAGGAGGAAATGGAGGAAACATCTGGGCCCAATAAATTCATCTCACAAATTGGCACTGCGTTGGTGAGCCAAGCAAGCGTGTTTTTATTATCCATGGCGAAAGAAAAATTATCGGAATACCTGCAGGCACAGGCACAAAAGAAAACGAATGAGCATTCATAAAACATTACTGGAGCGCAGACGGCAGGGAAAAAAATCCATTGCTGTGCTGATCGATCCCGATAAGGTAGCCGATGCTTCCCAGCTTCAGCACCTGATCAACCTGGCTAGTGAAAATTGCGTAGACTTTTTCTTTGTCGGTGGAAGTTTGGTGACAACCACGAATCTTTCGGAAGTAGTGAAGCAAATAAAAGAAAGTGTTTCCATTCCGGTGGTATTGTTCCCTGGCAACTCCATGCAGATTGAGCCCACTGCCGATGCGTTGTTATTTCTTTCTCTCATTTCTGGAAGAAACCCTGAGTTGCTCATTGGTCAACATGTGATTGCCGCACCCATTATTAAAAACACAAAGCTTGAAATTATTCCTACGGGCTACATGCTGATCAACTCAGGCCGTACCACTTCGGTAGCCTACATCAGCAACACCACACCTATCCCTGACGATAAATATTCACTGGCAGCCTGCACCGCCATGGCGGGAGAAATGTTAGGCCTGCAAACCATTTACATGGATGCCGGCAGTGGGGCCGAAAAAGAAATCAGCGCGCGCATGATCACCACTGTGCGTAAATCCATACACGTACCGTTGATCATTGGCGGTGGTATTAACACCAGCCGCAAAGCTCTCACAGCCCTTGAAGCCGGTGCCGACATGATTGTGATTGGTAACGCACTCGAAAAAGAACCTAACCTGCTGATTGAAATTTCAGAAAAGGTGTACGAGTGGAATCAGAGTGTTGAGACGGGGAAGTAGAGATCCATTCGTTAGTGGATATTCTAACTCGAACTTGCAAAACATGACCGACCGCTCAAAACACAAATTTTTAAACTACTTCATTGCTGCTGTTTGGATTGTAAATGGATTTGTTTGCAAAGTGCTTAACCTTGTACCACGACACGGAGAGATTGTTACAAGAATTTTAAGTGATGTCTTTTCAAGACCTTTGACACTTTTAATCGGATTTTTAGAAGTCGGGATGGCCATATGGATTCTAAGCGGTATAAGGACCCGGCTGAATGCTGCTATACAAATATTTACTATTGTGACAATGAACGCATTGGAGTTTGCTCTTGTGCCTGACCTTTTACTATGGGGTAAAGCTAATATGATATTTGCTTTTATGTTTATACTTTTAATTTATTATAACGAGTTTTATTTGAACAGAAAATTAGTTCAACAGACCTAACATGTTGTCATTTTTAAAAAACCACCCCTTCGCTGTTGAAGCATTTTTTGAAAGTTCACTTGTTCTAACTTTCGCAATTCCAAAAGAACAAATTCAACATCTTATTCCTGAATGTTTGGAGCTGGATACATTCAACGACAAGTGGGCATTCATTGCCATCGCGATGGTTCAAACTAAAGGTTTAAGACCAAAGGGTTTTCCGGAAATATTTGGTAATGACTTCTTTCTTATTGGTTATCGTGTGTTTGTGAGGTACACAAATAATGCAGGGAAGCATTTAAGAGGGTTGTATATTCTTAAGTCAGAAACCGACAAGAAGAAAATGGAATTCTTTGGTACTATTTTCACGCATTACAATTACACAACCACCGATGTACATCAAGTAAAGCAAAACGGAACAACAGCGATTAGTTCTAAAAAATCGGACTTTACGCTGCGTATAGAGAATTCAGATAATGAAGATATTTCATTACCCCAAGGTTCACCATTTTCCGACTGGAAAGAAGCAAGAAGATATGCAGGGCCTCTCCCATTTACATTTACCTACAATTCAACCAATAAGAAAATTTTAATTATCGAAGGAGTAAGAGAAAACTGGAAGCCAATGCCTGTTAAAGTCATTGACCATAATTTTTCTTTCATCACCGATTTAAAATTGCAGGATGCTAAACTGGCAAATGCTTTTATCATCCGTAACATTCCTTACCACTGGAAAAAGGGTAAACTTGAGCAATGGAAGTAAAAAGAAGAAAGTTTCAGGGCGTTTTAAATATTCTAAGTTTTAACCGTCATTTTTATGTTGTTGGCCTGGGTGTATTAGCAGTATTGCTTCTCATCCACTTCCTTGCCAGGTGGCCGTCCGTATTTTTCTGGCTCATCATAGCAGCGTTTATGTATGGATTAATAATGCCTTTAGTGGTGTCTGCCTATGTCTATGATTTCTCAGGTTATTACAATTTCAATTGGTTGAACAGACTCGTCCTTGAAAATAAAAAGGCTAAAATGATTATCAACATTAATGCTGGCTTTGATGAAACAAGTTTTATTATTAAAAACAAATTTCCTGAATCAGATCTAAGAGTGTTTGACTTTTACAATGGGAAGCAACATACCGAGCCGGCTATTATAAGGGCTCGCAAAGTGAGCTTGACATATCCCAATACGCAACAAATAGCATCCAATTCAATTCCTTTAACAGAAAACACTGCTGACATTATTTTCTTGCTGTCCGCA
This sequence comes from Cyclobacteriaceae bacterium, assembly GCA_031400675.1. GTDB lineage: Bacteria > Bacteroidota > Bacteroidia > Cytophagales > Cyclobacteriaceae > UBA2336. Next base: position 4,095 of record JANNQJ010000379.1, on the reverse strand, counting down.
GTGCATGAAATAAGGTCAAATGATGAGAAAGTTCAGTTCTTAAAGGAATGCCATCGGTTATGTAAACCAGGTGGAGAAGTAATTATGGTAGAACATTTGCGTGATTTTCCGAATTTCGTGGCTTTCTCGGTAGGCTTCACTCACTTTTTCTCCCGAACTGTATGGAAAAATGCCTTTGAACTTGCCGGCTTCTCTTCTTTTCAGGAAACCAAATTCACACCATTTATGTCAATCTTCAAATGTAGTCGATAAGTGGAACTACATCTTAAAATAATTGGCAGTTGTTTGATTGTGCTTGGCTTAGTGCACTCCATTTTTCCCAGGCAATTTAAATGGAAGCAAGAGCTAAATTCATTAAGCATTATGAACAGAGAAATGATGTATGTTCATACTTTCTTTATTGCATTTACACTGCTTCTTGTAGGAGTTTTGTGCCTGACATCATCAACAGAACTTATAGAGACAACGCTAGGTAAAAGAGTTTCTTTAGGGCTTGGTATATTCTGGATTGTACGATTGTATGTTCAGTTCTTTGGCTACTCGTCAAAAACATGGAAAGGGAAACCATTTGAAACCATAGTTCATATTCTGTTTTCCGTTTTCTGGGCTTACTTGAGCGCCATATTCATCTTGATATATTTATGATAACACAGTAGAGGTAAAAATGAATGCCTCCTAAAAAAAAACCGGCACGCGTTATAAACGCGCGCCAGTTCAGTTCTTCATGTAGTTTTTTAAGACTATTATACAACCTCTCCCTTAATCGTCAGTAGTACCACTGCATCTTCAGTGTTAGCATTGATGGTTACCGTTTTAGAAAATACTCCGGGTTTAGCCGCGTTGTAAGTCGCTTTAACAAAACCCGTCTCCCCAGCCGGGATCGGATCTTTGGTATACTCCGTTACCGTACATCCACACGATGCCTGAACTGAAGAAATAATGAGCGCTTCGGTGCCGGTGTTGGTGAAGGTGAACTCGTGTGTTACCGGAATGCCTTTTTCAATCTGACCGAAATCAAAAGAAGTAGCCGCCCAATTAAATACCGCAGCCAGTGTTACAGGTTCCGCTTTTTTAATGCTGGCCGTTAACTCCTGGCCGAGGGCAACCACCGCAATAGCGAAGGCTGCAACAAGAATCATTGCTTTTTTCATTGGTGTTAATGTATTTAGGTTAAACATGGTTTTTGCCGATAAAGCTGAGCCAGCCTGACGGGCTTACAAACGTGGCGAAAGCCTTTTACAAGGTCTGTTAACAGCTTCTTAAAAAATGTTAAGGAGATGTTAAAGAAGGAAGCCTAAACACTTTTTGGCGTATTTTTACAACATGAAGAGTTCCACCATCCGCCTGATTGTTGTGTTGGCCACGCTGTGCATCGTGGGCATCACCATCACACAGGTGTATTGGGTGAAACGCGCGTTTGATTTAAAGGAAGCTGAGTTTGAACGGCAGGTGAACACTGCTTTGATAAACGTAGCGCAACAAATTTTCTCTTTTACCAACAGTCCTGCACCAGCTGTCAATCCTGTCAAGCAGCTCTCCACCAACTATTTTGTGGTGATGGTGAACAGCGATATTGACGCCAGCTTGCTTGAATTTTTACTGCGAACGGAATTTGAAAAACGAAACGTCAAAGCTGATTTTGAATACGGCATTTATGATTGTACCCATGAAAAGATGGTGTACGGCAACTACGTTTCCATGCGCGATGCAAAGGGCAAAGCCGAGCCCGTTAAAAAACTTCCCAACTGGACAAATCAGGGATATTATTTTGGAGTGCAGTTTCCCAATCGAGAAGCACAGATTCTTAACCAGATGGGTATCTGGTCATTCTCTTCGATTGTGTTGTTATTGGTGATTGTTTTTTTTGCGTATACGTTGTTTGTCATCCTCAAACAAAAAAGACTTTCAGAAATCCAGAAGGATTTCATCAACAACATGACACACGAGTTTAAAACACCGATCGCAACCATTGCCGTCTCTACTGAAGTATTAAAGAATCCCGATATTCTAAAACAGCCTGAACGCCTGCTGAATTACGCTACAATTATTGAAAACGAAAATAAGCGGTTGAAAAAACATGTAGAGCGCGTATTACAAATGGCTCGCATGGATAAAGAAGACATTGGTCTGAAAAAAGAAAGCATCAACCTGCATGAAGTAATTGAGGAGGTGGTGGCTGGTATGCGCGTTACACTGCAGGAAAAACAAGGGAAAGTCGACTTACAGCTGGAGGCCAATCAGTCCCTGGTTACCGCGGATCGCCATCACCTGATGAATGTCATTTACAATTTGTTGGATAACGCTATTAAGTATTGTAAGGAGAACCCGTTCATAGTGATTCGCACCAAACAAGATAATAAAGGCATCACACTGGAAGTAAAAGACAACGGCATTGGTGTTGGGCAAGAGCATCAAAAAAGAATATTTCAAAAATTTTTCCGCGTGCCTACTGGCAATGTCCATGATGTTAAAGGGTTTGGATTAGGCCTCAATTATGTGAAACAAATTGTGGAGGCGCACCGTGGAAAGATTACCCTGGAGAGCATGGTAGGAAGTGGGTGTACGTTTAAAGTTTTTATACCGTATTAGTTGTTAATAGTTAATTGTTATCAGTTAATCGTAGATTTTGCTATTCACAATTAACTGATAACTGCTAACGAGTAAATCAATGGAGAAAGTAAAAATCCTGCTTGTAGAAGACGATCCCAACCTGGGTTTTGTGGTGAAGGATAACTTGATCACGAAAGGTTATGACGTAACACTATGCAGCGATGGAGAAGCGGGCGAGAGAGAATTTTCAAATAATTCGTTCCAACTTTGCATTCTCGATGTCATGCTTCCCAAAAAGGATGGGTTTTCATTAGCCCGTTCGATCCGCATGAAAAACAATGATATCCCAATTTTATTTCTCACCGCCAAAACCATGACCGATGATAAGCTGGAGGGGTTTGGTACTGGGGCCGATGATTACATTATAAAACCCTTCAGTCTGGAGGAATTATTTTGCCGGGTGGAGGTTTTTTTAAAACGGAGCAGACAACCAAAAGAAACGGAAGCCCTAGGCACGCTGAGTATCGGGAAATATAATTTTGATTCGTCCAACTTCAAATTAAGAAATCACACAAGCGAAAAAACGCTTACCTCACGCGAAGCCGAAATTCTGAAGCAACTTTACCTGCACCGCGACCGTGTGATCAAACGAGAAGAAATACTCATGGCGGTGTGGGGAGATGACGACTATTTTTTAGGGCGAAGTCTGGACGTGTTTATTTCAAAACTCCGGAAATACTTAAAGGATGATCCTTCTGTGCAGATTATCAATTATCACGGAGTGGGGTTTAAGCTGGAGTTTACTTAGTCGCGGATTATTCCGCGATCCCTAAGTGGGATCCCGGCACAAGGCCGGGAATTAACCCATCACTTCCTTCAATACCTGTACCGAACGAATTTCTCCTAACGTATCAATGTGTGCTGAATAAAACCGGAGGAGAATTTCAAGCAAGGTTCTTCGCTGGGTATTCGTCATCGTAATCATATCTTGATACTCAGCAGTAATTAATTTTTTCAATACAGCCTCTTCTTCCTTTCCGGTTAATCTCCTGATCAATACTTCGTCACTTTCGTGGGCGCCAAAACCTAAAAATCTGCTCAGCTTAATCAAAAAAATTAAATGAAAGTTTTCAAAATCAGTTTTTTGATCATCTAAAATGACTAAAGACTTAAGAAAAAATTCAAACAATTCCTGTGCGTGATTCTCCTCTTTCACTGTTTTATTCAATATTTCAATGATGAACATACCAATGCAAGACTTTCGAATATCGGTTTGCAAGGTTTGATACTGACGTAAACATCTCACCTCCTTGATGCGCTTGATATTCGCATTCTCTTTGTAATACACAACAAGATCAAGAAGTGTAAGCGGCTGGTATAAGGCTATCTTGCCTTTGGCAGATTTACTTCGCACACCGTTCACGATGTAGGTCTGTAATCCGAACAGCTCTGTTGAATACAGAATATTTAAATACGTTTACATCCGGTAGTTGGGAGCAAGAAGTTTTATTTTCAGATCGGGATCTTACAGATGTTGCAATTTCG
>JANNQJ010000378.1:0-8641 GCA_031400675.1 Cyclobacteriaceae bacterium | reverse complement strand
CGGTAAACATTGTTATCAAGATCACTTACCGTACCATAGGTTATTGCTGGATTGAATAATGCACTACTTCCAGATGTTACATTGATAATAACGGTTTTAGTTGCAGCGCTAAATGAAGATTCATCAGCAGGTGTAAAATCCGCAGTTAACTCCTGGTTAACACCTTCACTAAGCTGTGTTCCCAATGTTGGTGTGTACACAAAAGTACCCGGTACATCTGCAGTAGCATTAAGTTGGGTTGAACTTAACAATGTACCGAAAGCGATATCGGAAGGATTTTCCCACGTAATTACAGGATCAATTTTTGGATCCTCTTCTGTACAACGGACGGTTAAAATAATAATGGCAACAATGAATGGTACTATTTTCATGTTTACTAGAATTTAACAAGTGATATTTGACGCAAGAAGTTGTTGTAATTCGGTTGGATAAACCTACGAACAATTTTGCCTAAATTTTTATTGATGAATACATCATTTCTACGTCTTGCGCTGGAACGAGTACATCATTACTCCCTGCGGGCTCCCTAAAAAGCAATTTCTTTAAAAAATTTTCAACGAAACGCTTAAAAACCAAGGATATACTCTTGCAAATTGGAGCTTCTCTCTAGCTTTAATTTTTTACGGAGTCGGTATCGGCTTATCTCAACTCCCCGAACCGAGATATTCAAAAGATTGGCAATTTCCTTCGTAGAAAGATTCATTCTTAGGTAGGCACTTAATTTCATATCCTGTGGACTGAGAGTTGAATTGGTCGCCCTAAATCTTCTAGAAAAATCACCGTGTACCTTATCAAAGTGAACTTGAAAATGCTCCCAATCAGCATCAGACGATAGATTACCTTCAATATCGTGCACAATACGAGAAAGCTCTTTCGAAGAAATTTCATCTGCACTTTTATTAGCAATACCTTTTAGGTTATCCTTAACCTTTGAGATGAACTCATTCTTATTCAGAATTAAGACAGTTGAGGTGCCCAGTTCTTTATTCATGTGTCGCAACTCCGCTTCAAGCTTCTCGTTTTCCAATCGGGTAATCTCTCCCTGACTCTTTTGTGCTAAAAATTCAATTTCATTGTCTTTTCTAATCAACTCCTTCCTTTGCTTCAATACCATAACCCTCCTTTCTTTTTTATATTTTCTGTCTAACAAGACAAACCCTAAGAATAAAAAAGTAATGATTAGAATACTATAGCCAGCATACGCCCAAGCAGTTCGATACCACGGTGGAAGAACGACAAATCGATACGTTGTCTCATGACTAACCTCCCCATATACGTTTCTTGAGCGTACATGAAATGTATATTTCCCTTCATGCAAATTTGTATATTCCTTTTGCGACTGGGTTGTCCACTCCGACCACGTTTTATCAAACTTATCGAGATAATATTGATGCTTTATGTCTCCATCACTTTCAAAAGAAGTTGCCGCAAAACTTAAGTTTATTGAGTTTTGCTTATAGGGTAACGTAATAAAATACTCTTTCCGTTGCTCAGCCACCACCGCACCATCTTGAACATAGTTTCCGTAAAAAAGTGTAGAATCACCATTTGAGGTAGTGGAAAAACGTCTGATATGCGTTTTAAAATTTGACTTGCGGATGCCATTTAATTCCGGATCATAATGAATAAAACCCTCCTTAGCACCAAATAATACCTCATTATTTTCGAGAATAACCATATTCTCCAAATCATCATTCAAAAAGCGTCTTATTTTGTTGAAGCTATTCAAATCCAGATCATAGCCACCAACAGAATTCTTATGCATAACACCAATCAAATCACGGCCAACGAAATAAATATTACCGATCGCGTCTTCCCGAATGTTCCAAAGTTGCGTGTTCGGACCAAGCAAACTAGTAAAAAGGGGTTCTGGAATGAATCTGTCTTGCTGCTTATCATACTTGAACATTCCACTCTCAGAAGTGAAGACTAATTCATTACGAACCTTAAATACGTTGATTAATAAATTGGAATGAAAACCCTTACTATCTCCATAAAAAGAAACAGTCTTTATCTCTTCGAGTTTAATGTCAAGGTCAAGTTTGAAAACACCTTTATACCCATGTGTAATCCACAGGTATCCATCCCGATCTTGTTCCATGATCCGGGAGGATTCGTTAAATCCGTTGGGCTTTTTTGAAAAAATCCAATGCTTATTCTTCTGGTCAAAAAATTGAATTCCTCCATACATACCTCCTATTAATTTTCCTGGAGCATCCCGTAAAATCAAAAATATCCAACCACCCGGTTCTACTGAAAGCAAGGAAGCTTTTTCTCCATCAATTCGAAAAGCTCCATTATGATGACCGACCAATAGCTCATCACCATATTTTCCGATATGATATACCTGGCCCCGCGTACCTTCAATTAAACTGAATGATGCGTTCGCTTGCTGAGTTTTTTTAAGGTAAAGCCCTGTATTTGTACCTACGAATAAATTTGTATCGTCTAAGTATGCTGAATATCCCGTTCCAGGGAGTCCTACTTCTTCATTGATTATTGTAAAAGGCGATCCGAGTTCAACATACGCCAGTCCATTATTGTTTCCTACCCATAAATTTTGAAGATCATCCTCCATCAGGCTTAGCACGGTGCGGTTTTCAAGTCCCCTGCCACTGGTTAATTGAAGTAGCGTTTCTCCCTTCTCATTCAATATAAGCAACCCATAATTTTGTGTCCCTATAGCATAGTTGCCATTTTTCAACCGTATCATACAATTAATGTTGGCCTCTTTAAAGTACTGTTGACGGGAATCATTCCAGGGTACTAACTCTCCTGTATTTTTCATCCGGTAAACACCGTGCTGAAAAGTAGAAATCAAATATTGGTTGTCGTAGGATGGAAGTACGGAAGAAATACTAATGTTCTTAAAAAAATCTCCTCCATTTACTAACTGAAGTTTACGGTTATGAAGTTTTGTCAAACCTATTCCCCGTTCATTCACCATGAGCTCACGATTTACAAAAAATGAAAGCTCAAGTGAATTGGAAGGTTGAACTACACTGATAGAGTCATTCTCATAAATAAAAATATTAGAGAAAGTGCAGAAATAAACCTTGCCATCATCGATGAATAGATTCCAGGTCTCGTCAAAATTGCGGAATGATACAGGAAGGCTATCTGCCAAGGATTTATATTGGAGTTGACCGAGTTTATTGGGAAAAAAATAGCCAAACTCACTTTGGCTTCCAACATAAATTTTTCCGGAATCATCAATAGCGACACTTCGAATTTTTGATCCATTCTTAACCGGAAATAATTCCCAATGGTTGCCATCATATTCAAGTAACCCCAAATTATTGGCGATGTACATCATGCCTCGGGCATCCTGAGCTATGCTCCAGTTCTGAATGCCCGCCTTATAATCAAGTGTATTAAAATTCCTTACAAAGGGTAAACCACTTAACGATGGCTGAGCAGAAACTGAACAAAAAGTCGCAAAAAGGGTTGAAAGAATGCCTGAAAGGATTGATTTCATAGGACTACGTACCGATGACTTTACAATGTAGTACTAAAATAGCAAGTATTGAATAAATTATAGGCCTTAAAACCCTAAAAAGCAGCTTTAATTAAAATTGATGTGTTTTTGATGTATTCAAATAAAATAGAAGATGTAATTATGATGAGGTCAATAAATTGATTTTGGGGCTGTAAAAATTCAAGTTTGATGAATAATTCAAACGATTGCAAGAAAAATAGACTGAAATCCGTTGTCGTTAACCGAAACTTGAAAAAAACACCATTTACAATGAGAATATTTTACATACTAACCTTCGTAACATTTTCAGCAGTTGTATCCTTTGCTCAGTCACAAATTTCCGGAACGGTAAAGGATCAGGCAGGCCAGTCCTTGCCGGGTGTGAATGTTCAAATCAAAAGCACCACCTTAGGATCCTCAACAGATATCGATGGCAAGTATACAATAGACGCTCCCGCTGACGCAGTCCTTATTTTCAGCTTTATAGGATACAAAACTATAGAAGTTGAGGTTTCAGGTAAAACTACTGTTGATATTGAACTTGAGGAAGATGTTACTTCATTGAATGAAGTTGTTGTTATTGGTTATGGTATACAAAAGAAGAGTGTGGCTACCGCCTCTGTTTCTATTGTCAACTCAAAAGACTTACAAGGTTTCAGTTCAGCACGAGTAGATCAAATGCTGCAAGGTCAGGTGGCAGGTGTTACGTTCAAAACTTCCTCCGGCCAACCGGGTTCAGCGCAAAATATCTTTATCAGGGGTATTGGTACAAACGGAAATAACAACCCGCTTATTATCATAGACGGTGTGAACTCCAATGACGGCTTTTTAGCAGCGCTTAATCCAGCCGATATAGAATCTGTTCAAATTCTTAAAGATGGCGCCTCCACTGCTATCTATGGTTCACGCGCAGCCAATGGTATCATTATGGTAACTACCAAGAAAGCTAAAGCAGGAGAAGCCACCATGAATTATTCTATGTTCTATGGTCAGCAGCAGCCATGGAAAACCCCGAAACTTCTGAACGCATCACAGTATGTTTCATTGATTACAGAGAAGTATGCTAATGGCGGTGCCACGCTTCCTCCAGGGTTTCCTGATCAAGCAGGTATCTCAACAAATACAGATTGGATGGATGAGGTTTTTGAGCCATCCAGTACCCAAACACACCAGTTATCTGTTTCAAAAGGAACTGAAAATAGTTCTGTGTTTGCTTCGCTCTCCTATTTTGATCAAAAAGGTGTAATCGCTCCAGATAAATCAAATGCAAAGCGTATTACAGCGCGTATTAACTCTGAAACTCAGGTCAATAAATATGTTTCATTCGGACAAACGCTCTTTTTAAACCACTCTACAAATGAGCGCATACCTGAAAATAATGCGTTTGGCTCTCCAATTAGTGATGCCACGGTTTACGATCCATTAACACCCGTTTATGATGAGGATGGAACGTTTGGCTTTGCACAGTCACCCTTTGTTCAAAAGGAATATTTGAATCCACTCAGTAGAATTTTCATTAGCAACACCAAAACATCACAGGATGGGCTTCTTGGAAATGTGTTTTTTAAAGTTGCCCCCATTAAAAACTTATTCTTCAAAACAGATTTTGGAATTGATTACAACCGTTATAACGGTGAAGGCTTTAGTCCTTCCTATGTATTTTATGACACCAATGGAAGTGAATTGAACTTAACCAAGGAAACAAACGATTTATATCAATACACGTCAACTGCATTCATCTGGCAATGGGAGAATTATGTAAACTACTCGCTTACAAAAGGTAAACATACGGGCGATGTTACAGTCGGAACAACCATTCGCGAACGCACAGGCGGTGGCTTTGGTGCTTCATCTCAATCGATACCCAGTGAAGTCGAGTTTGATCCAAATTTCCAGTACATAAACAATACTCCCGATTCCTTAAGAACATCTTCTGGCATTGATGATGAGCGGGAGTCGCTCCAGAGCTTCTTCGGTCGTGTCAATTATAATTATGATGAACGCTACCTTGTATCGGTAACACTGCGAAGAGATGGAAGTTCCAAGTTTGGGGAAAATAATCGATTTGGAATATTTCCATCCATTTCCGCAGGATGGGTAATATCAAAGGAAGAATTCTGGCCACTAAAAGAGCAGATAGGCTTTCTGAAATTACGAGCCAGCTATGGCGTGAATGGAAATGATCGTATCGGTAATCTTGGGTACGTATCTCTTATTGGTTATACGGGTGATTACCAGTTTGGTAAACCCGGCACACAAACTATTTATCCTGGGCTATCCTCACTCAAACTTGATAATCCCAATTTAAAATGGGAAGAAAGCAAACAGCTTGATATAGGTCTGGAGATTGGTCTTCTTAATGATAATCTAACCCTTGAGCTGGATTATTATAGAAAGACAACATCAAACCTGTTAATGGATGCTACAACTGCAATTTATATTGGTAATAAACCTCCTATTGCAAATGTGGGCGAAGTTGTCAATCAGGGTTTTGAAATAGAAGTATCATACCAAGAAAGATTTGGTGACGTCAGCATGAATGTTGGTTTTAATGCTGCCACGCTGAAAAACAATGTTACAAAAGTTACGGATGACGGATTTGTCGATGGCTACCCGTGGCCAGTGCGGAATGTACCAATCACACGAATGGAAGTGGGTAACCCTATCGGATATTTCAGAGGCTTTAAAACAGCGGGTGTGTTCAATAGCCAGGAAGAAGTTTTCGGCTACATAAATAGCAACGGTGATCCTATTCAACCAGATGCTGTACCGGGTGATTTGAGATTTGTTGATGCCAATGGTGATGGGACTATAGACAATGATGACATCGTAAATATTGGCAAGCCCTGGGCAAGTGTAACCATGGGACTTAACCTGTCATTTGCATGGAAAGGAATTGACCTACGGATGCTATTCGCTGCAAGTTTGGGAAATGATATTTTCCGCTCATATGAACGCTCGGATGTAAACAACAATAATTATCAGACCGAATGGCTTGACCGGTGGACAGAAACAAATCCAACAGCATCCTATCCACGCCTAACAACTGATGATGAAAATAACAATTCACGTGCATCTGACTTTTATGTTGAAGATGGATCCTACTTGAGACTTAAGAATCTTCAAGTTGGCTACACCCTGCCCAAATCCATAATCGATAAAGCAAAAATGAAATCGCTAAGGGTATACTTAACATTTGATAATCTCCTCACCCTAACTGGTTATACAGGTTTCGACCCTGAAATTGGAACGAGTGGATGGATACTTGACACATCCATTGATAAGGGATTTTATCCGCAATTGAAAACAGTAGGATTTGGATTGAATGCATCTTTTTAAACGAAATGGCAGTATGAAAGCAAATACTAAACTTATCAAAGTACTTACCCTAATCTTACTCATTACAGGGTGCAGTGATTTTTTGGAAGTTGATCCTCAGAATAAATACTTTTCATCGAATTTCTATATTTCTGAAGACCAGGTGTTCAACGGTTTAATTGCAGCCTATGATCCAATGCAATGGACTTTGGTTGATACCTACTATTCTTCCACTGTTTTGTTAGGTGAGATTAGGTCAGACAATGCAAATGCCGGTGGTGACGATGATACTGATCAAATCGGATTGCATGAAATCGATGATTTAGAAGCAACAACGGTTACAGGCGAAGCAACAGCCTTCTGGAAGAAGAATTATTTCGGAATAAACAAGGCGAATCAGATACTAAATAACGTAAAGTTTCCCATCGATACATTAAGTATTGTTAAGCAGTATCAAGCAGAAGCTAAATTTTTAAGAGCCTTTTACCATTTTGAATTATTTAGATTTTATGGCCCCATGCCGGTTATTACTTCACAACCAGCGCCAGATGATAAAAGTGCGAAACGCAATACAATGACTGAGGTTTTCACTCGCATTACTACTGACCTTGAAGAAGCAATCCCATTATTACCCCAATCCTATTCATCCAACTTCAGTGGAAGAATAACAAAAGGAGCAGCAGAAGCATTACTTGGCAAGGCCTATCTCTACTGGGCTGACTTAAAAAGCGATGATGTAGTGCTTTTTGATAAAGCTGCATTGCATCTTGGAAATGTCATCACATCTAATGTCTATTCACTGCTAGATGATTATAACGAGATATTTGCATTCGGAGCAGCCAATACAAGCGAATCCGTCTTTGAAATCCAGCACTCAAGCGAAGTTCCAGGTGATTTCGATACACCATTCGAATTTGTCAATGGCAACAGGATCATTCAATTATGCGGTATCAGAGGGCTTTGTTCCGATCATCCCGAGTATATCGATGGCTGGGGATTTATGCTACCCACTTCAAATTTATACGCTTCATTCCTAACAGATGATATTTACAGAAGAGATGCTACAATTATTTCAGAGACAGAATTAGGGCTCGTGGGATGCAACGTGAATTCAGCAGATCAAAATCCATCTGATTTCACTGGATACTGGCAACAAAAGTATGCGAACTACAAAGAGGATCACCCGTTTCAACGAGAGTTGAAGACGCAGAAGATCGAGGTTGCCACGCTCGATCCCGGCAAGGTCGCACCCGGCGACTGGACCGTGTTTGCCGACAGCGGCGACCTGACGGGCAACAAGCCGCTCATCGCCCAGGTTCGCTACGGGCTAGGACAAATCACTTACATGGCGTTTTCCTTCGAGGACAACCATTTCTTCCAGTGGCAAGGCAAGGATAAGTTTCTGCAGACCCTGATTCACAAGCTCGCCCCCCGTTCCGCCGGCAATCTCCGCGACGATCGCATGATCGGCCGGCATGGCGACATCAACGACCTGACCACCGATCTGCTGCGCGACCTCGATAACTTCGATGTCAAGGTTATTCCCTTCGGCTACGTCGCCCTGTTCATCGTCCTTTACATCCTGGTGGTCGGCCCGCTCGATTTCGTTTTGCTCAAGTATGTCTTCAAGCGACTCGAATGGACCTGGATCACCTTTCCCGCCGTCGTGCTCGGGGTCAGCGTCCTCGCTTACTTTGCCGCGTTTGCCTTGAAGGGGCGTGATCTCAAGGTCAACAAGGTCGATATCGTCGATTTCGATTTGCGCACCAGCGCTGATGGCAAGAACGTGCACGCCTATGGCCAGAGCTTCTTCACGATCCTGAGCCCGCGCATTCAGAACTACAC
>JANNQJ010000377.1:0-10581 GCA_031400675.1 Cyclobacteriaceae bacterium | reverse complement strand
AACATAACAATTTGCTTTCCTGATCCTGAGGTTTAACTTTAGATCAGTTTAACTTACTTACTTGGAAAATTTCGCATCTAAAACAAAACTAGTTGGCCTGATTACCGGACCATTACTATTCCTTATCATTTATCTTTTGTTAGGAACAACTACCTTATCCTTAAAAGCAGTTATTGTTCTTTCCTGAGGAGCCTGGATGGTCACTTGGTGGGTAACCGAAGCAGTTCCTATTCCTGTCACCGCATTACTACCGATGGTTCTGTTTCCACTGCTGTCTGTCAGTACTGTCAGGGAGGCTAGTCAACCTTATGGCGATCCTGTCATCTTTCTGTTTATGGGAGGTTTTATTCTGGCGTTGGGTCTGGAGAAATATAATCTTCATGAGCGCGTAGCTTTAAATCTCATCAGGTTAACCGGAACCAGTGGCAATGGTATCATACTTGGGTTCATGCTTGCTACTGCACTCATCAGCATGTGGATCAGCAATACCGCCACTGCCATGATGATGATGCCCATTGCGCTTTCTGTAGTCAAGCTTATCATACCAAATAAGGATGAAATACGAGAGGAGCCCGTTACTGCCGAACGAAACTTTGCTTTGGGACTTATGTTGGTAGTTGGTTATGCCGCTACATTAGGTGGTCTGGCCACGATTATCGGCACACCCCCAAATGTTGTGTTTGTGGGATTACTGAATGATTTCAATGGACAGAAGATTTCTTTTGGGGAGTGGATGTTGGTGGGAGTTCCAGTATCACTCGTTCTATTGATCAGCAATTACCTGATTGTCACAAAAATTCTCTTCCCCAATAAAATCGATAAAATTAAAGGGTCGGATGAATTGATAAAAAGAAAATTGGGTGAATTGGGTCCTCTTCGTAAAGAAGAAAAGCTTGTGTTATCCATTTTTCTTATCACTTCCTTCTTTTGGATAACGCAAGAAGCCATTAACCACTACTTAGTGGGTGCTGAATTATTGAATGACACCAATATTGCCATGGCAGGCGGATTACTGATGTTTATTATTCCGGCCAACATGAAAACCTTTACATTTCTTCTTGAATGGAAGGACACCAAAAACATGGCCTGGGGGATTTTAATTCTCTTTGGCGGAGGACTGTGCTTGGCCGAAGGGTTAAATGAAACTGGGATTATTCAGTTCATCGGAGGTTGGATCGTTTCACAAACCGAATATAACATCTGGTTCATTCTGATACTCATCATCATTAGCGTAGCACTTTCAGAAATGATGAGTAACGTAGCACTCGTTAATATTTTTGTTCCGGTAATTTTTGGGATTGCCCAGGGGTTAAATATTAACCCCATTCTACTTGCGCTTCCAGTAACACTTAGCGCCAGCATCGGATTTATGTTTCCGATTGCTACACCTCCAAATGCAATTGTTTTTTCCAGCGGTTACATCCGGATCAAAGATATGATGCGTGCTGGCTTTCTCCTCAACATTGCTTCTATCATTATCGTTTGGATTGCTTCACTCACATTAGTGAGATGGGTATTTAATTAAACAAATGCCCTACACTTTGAGGTATAGGGCATTTTATCATTTGGAACACGGTTCTTAACCTCTTTTCTCCTCTTCTTTGATTTTCTTTTCTTCCACCAGGTAAGCAGCACCTAACCCAAGACCTCCGAAAATAAACAACATTGAAAAATAGGCTACCTCTTCCATGTTATAGGCACGATCCAGAAAGTAAGCGATTAATAAACCTACACCTGCTCCAATGAATAAAAGGGATGAGCGTAAAGGACCGGAAGAATTGCTCCTTTGTTTTTTTGCAAACAAAGAAGGATCGACTCCTTTTTCGATCATGGCCATGCGCTCTGCATTTTCAAACCTGCGCAGGTAAACAATCATTATAAACGCACCTATAATTCCGATGATCGGTATCATGACGCCTAAAACTTCTGTGAGATCATTCATATTTCTTGTGTTTAAGTGAAATCTGTCCCTATGACGCAACACCTTTAAGAGTGGTTACAATGGCTTAGGGAAAATTACAAATTACAAAACGCAAGATCCAAAGGTCTCCTGAATCGGGACATGAAGTTTGGATTTTGTAGTTTGGGATTGAGTTTTGTAGTTTCATGCTTGTAACTTCCGCAACGCGGATTGCGTCCAACCACCGTCATGACAAACGAATATTCGCTAATTGATCAGATTCTGGCGGGCGAGCAACACTTGTATGCGGAATTGGTAAACCGTTACAAAAGCTACGCTTTTACCATTGCCCTTAAAATCCTTGAAAACAGGCCCGAGGCCGAAGAAGCCGCGCAAGATGCCTTTATTAAAGCATTTCATCATTTAAAAAGCTTTAACCGCGAGTCCAAGTTTTCTACCTGGCTGTACCGGATTGCATTCAATACAGCCATTAGTTATAAAAGAAAGCGCAAAGGGTCGTATCAGAGCATTGAAAATGTAATCGTGGAGTATGATCAAGGAGAAGATTCCCTTGAACGAAATGATAAAAAAAGATTTATTCAACAGGCCATGAGTAAGCTTAATGAAGCCGACCGCCTGGCGCTGAATTTGTACTATCTACAGGAGTTTTCGCTGGAAGAAATTGCCGAAATCACGGGTATGCAGGCTAATGCCGTGAAAGTGCGGGTGCACCGGGCTCGCCAGCGACTGGCCGATGAATTAAAATCTGTACTTCAAAAAGAAGCATTAACTTTATAAGGTTATGAAAATATCACAAACACAAGACTCAACACTATTCGAATATATGGACGGCAGCCTGATAGGTGTTGAAAAAGAGAATATCGAGCACCTTCTGAAAAATTCTCCTGCTTTGCAGGCAAGGCTTGAAGAACTGCGTAAACTTGATATGGACATGCGTTCTGTAAAAATTGAACAGCCCTCTAAAAATTTCACACAACGGGTTATGAGCAAACTTGATCAATACCCAATAAGAAGTAGCAACCTTACCTTCCGAAATGGAATTCTCTTGTTAGCAGGTGTAATGGTTGCCGTTGGAATTGGGTCTTTATTAATGGCAGGAGGCGTGTTTGACGGTACCAGCAGTATTGATCTTAATCAAACCATTATACAAAACAAGTACATCCATAAACCACTCCCTACTTTTAATTTCAATGGAAGATTAATCATGAATGTTATCATTTTACTCAACCTGACACTGGCGTTTATGGTATTAGACCGTGCCATACTAAAGCCCTGGTTTGAAAGAAGGAGGATGTCGGTTTAGCAGCTAGCTACTAAGGTCTTTCTTTTGGTTCAGGACATGAAATTTTCCATTCTTTAGCCAACCCTAATTTACCCTCGTTTGCCTTTTTAACAATATCATCCTTTTTCCCCTTGCAGCCCATATCCAGGTAGCGATAATTAATACCCCCAATTTTGAAATTGTAGTGGCATGTATTAGAGGCATTGTGTTTTTTTGTGCATATCAACTCAACTTCCTTTTGAATTTCTGTCTTAGTGAAGGCAGATAGGATAAAAGAAACCGCGAAAATGAATAAGAAAAATTTCATGAACAAAGATAAATTATACTCTTTCAGTAAAAGAAAAAACCCTGGGTTTCTTCAGGGTTTCAATATTTAATACTTCGCTAATAAGTTAATAACGATAGTAATCCGGCTTAAAGGGTCCTTTCACCTCTACCCCAATATATTTTGCCTGATCTGGAGAAAGTGTTTCCAACTCCACTCCTATTTTCTTGAGATGTAGTTTCGCTACTTTTTCATCTAAGTGTTTCGGCAGCATGTACACTTTGTTTTCATACTTATCGGTATTGTTCCAAAGTTCGAGCTGTGCAAGTGTTTGGTTTGAAAATGAGTTCGACATTACAAACGAAGGGTGACCTGTAGCGCAACCTAAGTTTACCAAACGACCTTCCGCCAATAAAATAACCTGACGGCCATTTTTCATTGTATAAAGATCTACCTGAGGTTTTACTTCATCTTTCGATGCATTCTTATTAAGCCATGCTACATCTATTTCATTATCAAAGTGACCAATGTTACATACAATGGTCTTGTCCTTCATCGATTCAAAATGGCGACCTAGCACAATGCCAAAATTACCAGTTGCGGTTACAACGATATCGGCTTCTTTCACTGCATCATCCATTTTCTTCACAGCATATCCATCCATGGCAGCCTGAAGCGCACAGATCGGATCGATCTCTGTTACGACTACACGGGCACCCGCTCCTCGCAATGAAGCTGCTGAACCTTTACCCACATCACCATATCCAGCCACAACAGCTACCTTACCGGCCATCATCACATCGGTAGCTCTGCGGATTGCATCTACCAGTGATTCTTTACAGCCGTATTTATTGTCAAACTTCGACTTCGTTACAGAGTCGTTGATGTTAATGGCAGGTAACGGAAGTTTCCCATTGTGCTGACGTTCAATCAGTCGATGCACACCGGTTGTGGTTTCCTCAGAAATACCACGAATGCCTTGTACTAATTCAGGAAAACGATCCAATACCATATTGGTAAGATCGCCACCATCATCCAAAATCATGTTCAAAGGCTTGCCATCTTTAAAAGCAAAGAGGGTTTGCTCAATACACCAGTCGAATTCTTTTTCGTTCATTCCTTTCCATGCAAACACCGGAATTCCGGCAGCAGCAATGGCAGCCGCGGCATGATCTTGAGTAGAAAAAATATTACAAGATGACCAGCTTACCTCAGCTCCTAACTCAATCAATGTCTCGATCAAAACGGCAGTCTGGATAGTCATATGAAGGCAGCCTGCAATGCGGGCTTCAGCAAGAGGTTTTTGGGAGCCAAACTCCTCACGAATGGCCATTAAACCTGGCATTTCTGCTTCGGCCAGTGTAATTTCTTTACGTCCCCATGCAGCAAGGGAAAGGTCCTTAACCTTGGATTTTAATGTTGAATCTACAGTCATGTTAATATGATTTTCAGCTTTGAAAACACAAAGATACCACAAAGGTTTAAAAAAATCACGACTTTGAACCAATCCATTAACATGCCTGTTTCCATAAAAATTTAAATGATGTTTAGGCCAAAAATTAAAGTTGACATCGTATCGGATGTAGTTTGTCCCTGGTGTTATATCGGTAAACGCAGGTTGGACAAAGCAGTCGAATCGTTAAAAGATAAATATGAGTTTGAGCTGGAATACCATCCATTTGAATTAAACCCTCAAATGCCGTTGGAGGGTACTGATCAGAAATTGCATTTGTCGAATAAATTTGGTGGTGAAGAACGTTATCAACAAATAACCAATCATGTTACCGCTGTTGCAGCCCAGGAAGGGTTACACTTCGATTTTGGCAAGCAAAAAATTTCACCGAATACACGCAATGCACATCGCATTATCCAATTTGCCAAACAAGAAAACAAACAACCCGAAGTGAAAGAAGCGTTCATGAAAGGATACTTTGAAGAAGGTATTGATCTTTCTAAAAAAGAGAATCTTATCACTTTAGCAGAAAAGGCTGGACTGTCTAAAGAAAAAGTTGAAAAACTCTTATCCTCAGATGATGGACTTCAAGAAGTTGCCTTGGCAGAAAAGGAATTACAAAAACTGGGCATAACAGGCGTGCCCTTTTTCATTATTAACAACAAGTACGGAATCTCAGGTGCTCAACCTAGTACCACATTTGTAGAAACCTTTGAAGATGTAGTTTCCAAAACTGTATTGTAAGGCAAGGAGTTGCTATGTTAGGCCAAAATTGCTGATCACTTTACCTTTCCAACTCTTCATGCTTAATCACTGTCGTCCATATGCTGGTTTGGCCATTTTCCATTCGGGTCCAAATAGGAGCGATAATACCCTGGCTCGCTGAAATGTTATTGTAGTCTCCAAAAAAAACTTCAGCATTAGGAATAAATGGTTTTTCACTGATTTTTATATTCTTAAAATTTGATCCTCCGTCTGTAGAATACGCTATGTACACATCAGTTTGCAGATCATCATATGCTCTCCGGTCGTAATAAATAATATAAAGATAACCTGTAGTCGGATCAACGGTCATCCATGGTAAAAATTGATGCTTGCCTTTTTCATCATCATTAATCCGTTTAGGTTGTGACCAGTTATCTCCATAATTCATAGAACTTATAAACCAAATATCAGTATCATGTTCACCATAGCGTTGATCGGCCCATACAATATAAAGTGCACCACTTAGTTGACCTTTTTTTGTGTTATCACATACTAAAACAGGCATTCCGTTACAGCGATTTATCCCAGGTACAGTCATAGCCCAGCCACCCGGTTGTTCAGCAATTGCCAGATCATTCGTTAGCCAGGTTTTGCCTCCATCAAAAGAGCGGTCCAAAAATATCTTTTTCTGATTTGCCCAGGCTACGAAAACTTTTGACCCATCGGCTGTTACAGTCGGTACTGCTCCCTCGGTTGTGTTGTCGTCATCTTTACAATCACCGGGTGTTTGTGATAGTTGAATTGGCTTTGACCATTTTTTTCCATTAGATGATGTGCTCATCAAAATATTGGATTGGCAAGTAGGATCCTCATTACCATATTTATCAAATTGAGTCCAGGTTACATACATATTTCCCTTTCTGTCTACTACTGCCCATTCTTTATCCTGATCTTTCGGATGGTTGAACCCTATGGACTCGCCTTCACTCCATTTCTCTCCGCCATCATTTGACTCTTGCACCACAATGCGATCGCTGATTTCCTCGCTTGCCCAGTTTTTCCCGGTAGGGTCAGAGAGATGGTAATAGTAAATTTTTCCTTTAAAGTCAGAGATTACCACCAGGTTACCCCAAATGCCCAATGGCGATGTGAGTTTTGATTTTTTCCAGGAGAGCCCGCCATTCATTGTGTAGTATACATTGTTCAGAACAGAGGCTGCTACAATATTTTTTGGGTTAGTCAGATTAATGGCAATACTGGGCTCATATGCCCGATTATCCGGGCCTCCAGGATCAAGCAATATATTTTTAAATTGAGCTTCGGCTTTTTGAAATAAGGAAAAGAGTAACAATAAAATAAAAAATAGTCTCATGATTGTTCAACGCTCCAAGAAAAGAAAATTGAAGGTATTAATTATTTCTTGACCAATGCAGCGTCTGTAATTATAAAATTTACATGTTCCGCGTCATCTGTATTAAGTTTCAGTGTTCCTTTCACGTTGATCAAATCATCAACCTGGAATTTTGTTGAGCCATCCCTAAACGTAACTTCGACAATAGACTCCGGGCCTCCCCCCCCACAAAAAAAACACTGACTCATCGGAAACTTAGAAAGTATAACATAGTTTCCTTCTTCAGGCGCAAAGGGGACATAGAATCCCTCAATAGTAATTTCTTTACCAACAAGTGCTTTTAGTTCGACTGAGAAGTTAGGATAAAAAAGATACTCCCCTATTTTCTCGTAGTATTTAGGTTCAAATTTCGTTTTAGCAAACTCGTTCCACATATCGGTTTTCATTTGTGCGAAAACCGAAATTCCAAAAATCAAAAAGACAAACATCAAAAAAACTTTCCTCATCATAATTTCCAACAATCAAATCAACAAACCTTTAAATCAATTTCCCGCTAACACTTTCGAAATATCGGTGCGATAGGCCTGAATAGCAGGCAACAAAGCACACAATACCCCCAGAAACAAACTTCCAGCCAAAATTATCCATTCTTCACTATAGAAAATGATACCACTTATCCCAGCTTTCCTGGTTTCCTCAACAACACCAGCTAATATCATTAAAATTCCATGAGCCAGTACTAATCCTATTATACTGCCAAGAAAGGTCAGTGCACTACCTTCTATCAATACAGTAACAAATAATTTAAAGCGGGATGCGCCCATGGATCGCATGATCGCTAAATCGTAACGTCTTTCTTTCAATGAATTATATAAGGCAATAAAAATACTCAAAGCAGAGATAAATATGAGTACATACGCGAAGCTCATCAGTATGTTGACCCCTACACCCAGAATGGAAAATAATCTTGCCGTTTCAAATGCAGGTGAAGCAGCCTGTAACCTACTTTGGCCATTAATTAATCTCGGCAATTGAATAGCTGCCATGGGTGAACGGTATTGGATGAGCATGGAGGTAATTTCTTTTGTAGAATCGCCCGCGGGATGTGCGGCAATCAATTTCGATGGAATAAAAGCTGAGTCTTGGTGAAGTTCCGAGAGTCTTTCAGTTTCCTCAGTATGCTCCTCATGCACATGCCAAATACTCTCAATACTTGTTAGGATAAGATTATCAAGGATCTTGTTTGATCGCTTTAAAATCCCCTTCACAATAAATTCTTGATCTTCGTGCGCGTGACCACCTTGCGTTAGGCCATGTGTACTTTCAAATTTATCCCCAATTGAAAATTTTAAAGCTTCTGCTACGTTTACCCCTAGTGTGACTTCCATTTCTTTACTCCACCATTCGCCTTGACTAAGCTCAGCTTGATATAATTCAGCGTACTCTTTATTTGTACCGATGATACGATATGCCTGGTAACTATCACCCAACGCTAACGGAATTACTTTTTTTATTAACCTGTTCTTCGCAATCCGCTCTGCCTCTTTCAGGTTTATGTTGCCTGTTGGAAAATCAATATGAAAAATATTGCAAAGAATAAGTTGTAATGGGCTCCCCTTTGCCCCCACTACCAGGTCAATACCCTTCGCATTCGAGGAAATTTTTTCTTCTAACTGTTTATTAAATAATAGCAATACCGTGATCACAGCAATACCCAATGCTAACAATACAATGTTTAAAACGGTATTGAGTGGTTTTGATTTTAAATAACTCCAGACAAGAAGGATAATGTGCATGTAGCGCTATTAGTTTACAGTAGAATATGTTTGTTAATTTTATTTTTTAATCGTTGGTCATGTGTGGCGACCACTAATGTTGAATTATTCTTTGAAGCTACACCAAGCAATAAATCAATTACGCGTGCACAATTTTTATCATCCAATGCGGAGGTTGGTTCATCGGCCAGAATAACTGCAGGGTGATTTATAACCGCTCTTGCAATCGCAACACGTTGTGCTTGCCCCTGGCTTATTTCAGTTACCCGGCTATTGTGCTTTTCTGCTAACCCAAGCTCTTTCAATATCTCATGGGTATAACCGTGATTGATAGCGATACCTGCGAGATACGGAGCCATAAACAAGTTTTTTTCTACCGACAAGGCGTTGATCAAGTGATTTTTCTGGAAAATAAATCCAATGTTTTTACCCCGGAATTTATCCAATGCACTTTCCGATAACGATGAAAGCTCTGTACTGTTAAGATGAAGATTGCCTAAATAGCCACGAAGCAAGCCACCCAAAAGATGAAGCAATGTAGTCTTGCCGCTTCCGGATTCTCCCAACAAAAGACAATGTTCTCCTTTATCCAATGAAAATGAAGGAAATGAGATTTTCTGATGGAGGGTATAGGAGAAAGTAAGATTGACAACGTTAATCATATGTTCTCAAAACTAGAAAAGTAAATGACAAACCTGATTTTTGGCAGTTAAGCTGTGTATTATGCAGAAGTTGATGCACCCGAGTTTGAAGATAATGTGGGATATGAAGTTGTTTTGCTTTAGACACTTTCTTTAATTCTTAAGAGTTAAAAGATTAGGCACTCGCCTGATCTTTTAACTTTTTGAGTGGTCTTGAATGATAATGACTATTTTAAAAACTGAATTTCCTTTACTTCAAAGTACTCAGTAGTTCCGTCTACGTTAATTTTTAATTTCCCGAAAGAATCAACACCGACTATTTCTCCTTCAAATATTTTATCTTCTTTTTTAAATAGATGCCTCTCTCTTATCCAGTACAAGGCAGTAAGATAATCCTTGTTCAATTTTTCCAAGTTTCCGGAACGAAGCTGAAGGTACCGCGTTTCTATGCAGCCTAAAAGTTCTGGCAGTACATCTTCCAATAAAAAGCTGTTACCCTTCAGCAACTTCATGGATGTCGCTGTCGGAATAGAAAAAATATTTTGATTCACATTGAGTCCGATGCCTACAATGCTATGTTGGATCTGTTGTCCTTGAATGTGATTCTCAATTAATATACCGCACGCTTTCTTATCACTCACCATTACATCATTTGGCCACTTAATCTTTATTTCAGTCATTAATTCAGCTTTCAGGTAATCAAGCAATCCGAGGGAAAAGGCTTGGTTCAGTTGAAATTGATCTTTTACGTGAATAAAAGTAGGTTTAATCAGCACTGAAAAGGTCAGGTTCTTTCCACTTTCACTGAGCCATGTACTTCCACGTTGTCCGCGGCCTGATGTTTGATTGTTCGTAATCACTACTGTTCCCTCCAGCACGCTGTTGCTGCTTTCAATCATGCGCGAAGCTTCATCGTTCGTAGAGTGACATTCTGGCATAAAAACCAGTGAATGCCCCATGAAAAGCGTATTGGCAGGGATTTTATACAAGATTATTCTTTAGTTTTGCAAGTAAACCGATTATTACGGAATGGCGAAAAAAAAGGGAAAGGGGTCCGAAAAGCTTTGTGACGCCATTGTGAAAGGAATGCAGGAAAAGAAAGCTATTGATATTATTGTATTAGACCTGAGGAAAGTTAAAAATGCGGTTGCCGACTTCTTTGTAATCTGCTCTGGGGGCTCCGATAAG
>JANNQJ010000376.1:0-2515 GCA_031400675.1 Cyclobacteriaceae bacterium | reverse complement strand
GAGTATTGCCCTGACATAAAGTTGGTTGAGTTACCATCAGAGTTGTCCCACCACCAACGCCACTCTATTTTATAAATTGACATTTCAATATTATTGTGCGACACAGGTTTACCATCCGCGTCCACGGTCACTACATCCACTCTGTGCGTAGTGTCAGTTAGCAGCATGCCTCGTGCTTTATCGCCTAACGGCAAACGAATACCAGTAAACGATGGATAAGGATAGAAGGGAATACTGAATCGATCAATGCTAAAGTTTCCGCTTTCCTCAAACACTTTGCCGCGGAAGACAGCATTCAACATACCGGGTGCCGCCTCCGATACTTCGAGGTTAGCATTTACGGTAGCGTTACCCTCATTGTCGGTGAAGCCTTCAAAGATTCGTTGAGATTCACTCACAAAATCGCGGGACGGATCATCGAACGTAAAATCAGGATAACGAGCAAATTTGGTTTCTGCTTTTGTCAGTAGTACATCAAATTCCGCCTTTAGGTTTTTACCCGGGGTACCTTGTAGCCAATTCACTTTCAAGTTTCCGGAAACATTATTACCATCGGACGTTAACTTATCAACGCCAAAATCGAGATTGATCTTGAGGCGATTGGGTTTCACCATTTCAATCTTCAAGGGCTGCGTAAACTCAGCACCCCCCACTTTTACCCGCGCATTCCAGTTTCCGGTAGGCGCATCGGGTGAGGTGACAGTTGCAAATTTGTAAAATCCATTTTCAGAAGAAGCGCGAACCAGTCGGCTGGTAACTTGCCCTTGCGGATTTTGCAGTTCGAATACAACAGGGTGATTTTCTGGTAACAACTTCAACTTATCTTCCAGAATGAAACTCATATATAAGGAGTCACCGGGCCTCCACACGCCACGCTCTCCATACATAAACCCTTTTAAGCCTTTTTGTATTTGTTCTCCACCGATATCAAAATTACTTAGTGATAGTGATTCGCCATCTTGCAATTTCAAATAACCACGCTGAGGGCCACTCTTCGCGACAAGCGCAAAAGGATACTCCCGTGAATTTATAATTGCTTTACCATCTGCACCAGTTGAAGCCGAGCCGATAACCTGTTGTTGATAATCGTACAACTCTAGTTGAACTCCGGAAACTGGTTGAGTTGTTTTAAGGTCATTGACAAAGATGACTGTACTGCCATCGCTCCCCCGCTTGGCAAGCAGGCCCAGGTCAGAGGCTATGACATTCCGTTTAACATTCCGTTGGCCGGAATAATAAGAAGGATGACATGGATTATCGCGTTGCTCCCAGTCGTAATCCTCACCGTAATAGTACTCTTCATAAGAATCCCAGTTGCTGGACTCTGCCCCTTCATTTGTCGATTCTTCATCTTCAAAGGCTGCAGATTCATTGGCGCCTGTGGTAGCTTCGCCTTCATCACACACATACGCGAGATACGATTTCTTAAACCCAAGACGCACCTGATAGATAGCTCCCGGCTCCGTGTTGATTAACGTAGCGAGGTCAAGGGTGAACCGATTCCACTTTGCGAGGTCGGTGATACCGGTATTATCTAACTGAATTGTCTTTTTAAGTACACGTTTTCCTACCCTACGCAGCTCTGAACTGCCATCCATGTCATTCACCTGTAAAAACTGCAACACGTTGCCTTCAAAAATTTTAACAATCTGCAGGTCAACTGACTTTAAGTTCACTGCCTCGAAAGGCATGATCAAACCGTCAGTACTTGGAAGTATTGTGCCTTTGCCTGTAAATCGAACTGCAGGTTGTAATTGCTCGAACAATACTTCGAAGGAAGCGCTCTCCTTCATTTTGTAATTCAAAATATTTTTTACTCCGGCTTCTATCGAAAGGGTTTTTGAGCCCGTCTGCTTAACCGGAGGATAGATGCGTATCTCATTGTCTTTGATTTCAAAATCCAGCGTACCCACATCAGCGAGGTTGATAAAACCATCTAGGTTTTGCTTTTCATTGAGCGGATCGGAAAATTGCAACACCACATGTTGATTGCCACTCTGCTCCACTTTCACATTCATTACTTTGAAATCGCTGAGGGCTGGTATTTCCACATCACGATCATCGGTCTGATTCGAACCAATGCTCGCGCCACTTGTTGAAAGCTTTACGGCACTGGCAGCATCTTTTCGGGCAATATCTTCAACAATAAATAAATGCTGTCGTCCTTCTGCGGCATGCGTCCAACTTAACTTCAACGATTTACTATCCTGTTGAGCTGTTATCATTTGTTCAACCGCTGCGTTATCTGCAAAGTCTGCAGTAAATAAGGTGCCTTCTATCTTTTGGCGGGTAAGTTCTGTCTTAACGTATGGTTTGATGTTTTCAACAGTCAATTCAAAATTTTGAGGAATGACCTGAAAGGAATACTCGAACGTGGCCAGATCACGCGGTACATCCAGCAACTTCGAAAGGAAGAAATTCACTTCATAAATCTGCCCAGAGGATAAGCGTGCTTCAGGTTGAAACTCCAATGTCCTTTTATCAAGCCAGCGTGAAGTGCCTTTAATGGAAGGAT
>JANNQJ010000375.1:0-1646 GCA_031400675.1 Cyclobacteriaceae bacterium | reverse complement strand
GTAATGGTTTTAAGCTTATGGCAAACATCTTTATTATAGGCGCCTCTTCAGGCATTGGTGCAGCACTCGCAAAACAACTGATCGCAGAAGGGCATCAGGTTTACGGAACATTCAATAAGACCACCACATCGACAGATGGTTTCTCTAAACTGCACCCGCTTAATGTGTTGGATGAGAATCCGGACTTTAGTTTTTTACCTGATCTACTTGATGGATTGGTGTATTGCCCCGGTGCAGTTAATCTAAAGCCATTTGCCAGAATTAAACCAGAAGATTTTGTGGCTGATTACCAACTTCAATTAATTGGCGCGGTAAAAGTTATTCAAGCCTGTCTACCAAAGTTGAAAACCTCTGCTCAGGCATCAATTGTGTTGTTCTCAACAGTGGCTGTTCAGACTGGTTTTAATTTTCATTCATTGGTAGCCTCTTCCAAAGGAGCAATCGAAGGGTTGACCAAAGCCCTCGCGGCCGAATTCGCACCTAAGATCAGAGTCAATTGCATCGCTCCCTCTATCACCGACACACCATTAGCAGGCGCTTTATTAAATACAGACGAAAAGAAAGACTCCAACGCGCAGCGTCACCCTCTCAAAAAAATAGGTAAGCCTGAAGATCTTGCCAACCTCGCTGCATTCTTACTTTCCGAAAAAGCAAGTTGGATAACGGGCCAAGTGCTCCATGCCGATGGTGGTATGTCAAGTCTGAAAGTTTAGCTCGGCATTAATGAAACGGCCATGGAATCTCGCAAACATTCCAGTATACAGTCTGGCTACGTATGATGGGGAGAACGTGAACATGAATATCTGCACCTATGTGTCTGCTGTCAGCATGAAACCAAAACGCTACATGGTAGCCGTTTATCACCAAACCAAATCTCTTGAAAATACTTTAAAAAGTAAAACGGCTGTCCTTCAAGTCTTAGGCAAAGAACATATTTCACTGGTAAATATGTTGGGCAAAAAGAGCGGACTTCGCTACGACAAACAAACCTATCTCACAAAAAAGAAATGTCTTGAAATATGGAATGACAAATCCGTATTGATGGATTGTGCGGGATTAATGGAATTGGAAAAATTGTGGAGTAAGGATGCAGGTGATCATACCATGTTTTTGTTTAATGTGAAACGGTTTCAAGCTAATCATGAAAATGTGCTGATGTTGGATGATTTGCGGGAGAAGAATTTAGTTCGGATTTAAAGGTGTAATACGCCCAAACTCAAATGCACAAAAAACAAAATCTTCCCACCAAACTCTGCATTGTCTGTGGTCGGCCCTTTAACTGGCGCAAAAAGTGGGAAAAGGTGTGGGAAGAAGTAAAATACTGCAGCGATAAATGCCGCATGAACAAATCAAAAATATGAGCGCCATTTCCCTCGTATTTCCCCATCAGCTCTTTGAAAAGTCTGCTGCTTTGTTGAAGAATCGACCTGTTTATCTTATCGAGGAGTTTCTCTTTTTTAAACAATATAATTTTCACAAACAGAAGCTGGTCTTTCATCGAGCCAGTATGAAGGCGTACCAAAACTATTTAAAAAGCAAGGGCTACGAGGTAAGCTACATCGAAGCAAAAGAAAAAATCGCTGATGTACGGAATCTTTTGCCTTATCTAAACAAGAAGGGCATTTCAGAAATTCACTACTGTGATG
>JANNQJ010000374.1:0-2217 GCA_031400675.1 Cyclobacteriaceae bacterium | reverse complement strand
AAACTCATACTTGATTTGCAAAGCAATGGTGGGGGTTTTATGCACATCGCTATTAAAATGGCGGATGATTTTCTTTCGGATGGGAAAAAGATTGTGTACACGAATGGAAAAGATGCAAGTCTGAATACCGATGCAACCTCTACCAGTAATGGAAATTTTGAGTCTGGCGACCTGATCGTACTGGTAAATGAATGGAGTGCTTCCGCCTCTGAAATTGTAGCGGGTGCGCTACAAGATAACGACCGTGCATTGATTGTGGGCCGCAGAACTTACGGTAAAGGTTTGGTGCAGAGTCTTTTTGATTTGAGTGATGGCTCCGAATTACGTCTTACTATATCGCGTTACTACACACCCAGCGGTCGGTCTATTCAAAAACCATATGACGATGAAGAAGAATATTCACTGGATATTCTCAGTCGCTACAACAAAGGTGAGTTCTTCCATTCCGATAGCATTAAGTTCAACGATTCATTGAAATATGTAACTCAAAACGGTCGCACCGTGTATGGTGGTGGTGGCATCATGCCCGATTATTTTATTCCGCTCGATACGACATTGAACAGCCATTATCTGAATGAACTGTATACCTCTACCGCGATTTACGAGTATGCCTTTAAGTATGCCGACAAAAACAGGAAGGACCTGGAGGATAAAGGATTTGATTCTTTCTATTCCAAATTCAAGGTTACGGATGAGATGCTGAACGACCTCGTGAAATTGGGGCAAAGTAAAAAGGTAAAACCTGATTATGGAGAACTGAAGAGGCATAAAAAATTATTCCAGGTACACCTGAAAGCGCAAATTGCCCGCAAAGTGTGGGGCAATGAAGGATTATATCCGATCATGAACGAAACCAATGAAATTTTCCAGCAGGCGTTGAAACTGTTTGACAGGATTCCGGAATTGGATCGAACGAAAATGTGAGTTGGATTCTAGATTCTTGGTGCTGGATTCTGGCCTTAAGGGTTAGCCATACGTTGTCATTTTTATAAAAAATTAGAGAAGTACATCCCCCGCGCGTATGCCATTGATTTTCCAAACAAAACCGCATCCGCTACACTGAACTTAACAATTCCTGAATAGTTTTTATATCTAAGCATTATCATGTAAACTGCTCTTTGTAAAACTACTAAGCCAGAATCAAGAATCCAGTATCCAGAATCATTTTTTACTACTAACTTAAGCTTGTAAATTGAGTCTATGTATTACCACAAACTGGGTAACATTCCCCCGAAACGTCACACACAATTCCGCCAGCCTGATGGAAGTTTATATAAGGAAGAACTGGTAAGCTCGGAGGGGTTTTCCGGAATTTATTCTAATCTCTATCACATCAACGCGCCTACAAGGATTAAGGCTGTGAATGATCCGGTGAAATACGGACCGAAGATTGTGACGGACTATGCCTTGCGGCAAACCCATTTAAACACTTCAAAGGTTACGACTACGGGTGAAGACTTTCTCAGTGCCCGTAAAGTGCTGCTAAAAAATAACGATTGCTCTATATCCATCTGTTCGCCTAAGAAACGTAAGATGGATTACTTCTATAAAAATGCCGAGGGTGATGAAGTGTTATACATACACGATGGTAAGGGTGTATTGATCTCTCCTTTTGGAAAATTGGAAATTAAACAAGGGGACTATGTGGTGATACCACGTACCGTGATTTACAAACTGGAGTTTGAAGAGGGTCCGTTGCGTTTATTGATCATTGAAGCGGCCTCACCCATTGAAACCGTAAAGCGTTACAGAAATCAACTCGGACAACTTGGTGAGCACTCACCCTATTGCGAACGCGATATTCACCCTCCAAGCGAACTCATCACGGACACCAGCAAAGGAGAGTTTCTGGTCAAAATAAAAAAACAAGGATTTCTCCACAACTATGTATACGAACACAGTCCGTTAGATTTAATTGGATGGGATGGTTTCTTATGGCCGTATGCTTTTTCCATTCACGATTTTGAGCCTATCACGGGACGCATTCACCAGCCTCCACCGGTCCACCAGACTTTTCAGGCACACAATTTTGTGATCTGCTCTTTTGTACCACGTTTGTTCGATTACCATCCTTTAGCGATACCAGCACCCTATAACCACAGCAACATCGACAGTGACGAAGTATTGTACTATGCCGAGGGAAATTTTATGAGCCGCAGAGGCATTGAGCGAGGATCCTTCACATTACATCCGGGTGGTTTGCCACACGGTCCGCAC
>JANNQJ010000373.1:0-12848 GCA_031400675.1 Cyclobacteriaceae bacterium | reverse complement strand
GTCGTAGTTGACGACGCCATATACCTTGTGCCCCAGCGGCGCCAGGCGCTGTTCGACCTGCTGGCGCACGGCCTCCACGATATTCAGATTATCGCGAAGCTTTAGTCGTAGTTAGTTCGTTATAAAACTTTAGTAGTGACACTTAGCGCACTCAAGTCCGCCATTGTCTTCCACTTTCAAGGGTTGCTTACTCGATGCGTTATGTAACTCAACCAGCTTATCATAATAGGCATTGCCTTTGGTATTTATATCCGTTTTGCGGTGACAATCAATACACCATCCCATCGTTAATAAAGAGTATTGTTTTACCACATCCATGGTTTCGATCGGCCCATGGCACGTTTGACATTCAACACCTGCTACGTTAACGTGTTGAGCGTGATTGAAATATGCCAGATCCGGAAGATTATGAATTCGAACCCACTCGATAGGTTTTTGATTGGGGCCAAAGGTTAGCGTTTCAGCATTCCAATCAGCCGCAGCCCAGATTTTCTGGATTTGAGGAGATTCCGTTTTCACTGCACGATGGCAGTTCATACAAATATTTACAGACGGGATGGTGGCGCTCTTGCCTTTCATTACTCCGGTATGGCAATACTTGCAATCTATTTCATAAGCACCGGCATGTAGTTTGTGCGAAAAAGCTATAGGTTGTTTAGGTGCGTAACCTTGCTGAATACCAATAGAATACAATCCGTTAATCACAGCCTTGAAGCCCAACGTTCCAACAACAAACAATACAATAAAGATGAATCCGTTGCTGCGTGTAACCGAAGAAACAGAAATAGGTGAATGAACTACTTCTTTATCCTCTTCACTTAATTGTTTTTGATCGAGGAAACGCTTGAGGGCGGAAACGAGGAAACCAAGAATGACTACTAATAAAACAAGGATAAGCACCATACCGATGAGTATGACATTCATGTAGGTGGAGGAAATTGCTGAGTCGCCTCCGGTTGCTCCTCCCGGCCCCGGAGCTGGAACTTTTGCAACTTCTGGTCCTTTAATAGTTTCTGCCTTCACATAAGCTAATATCTGCATGATCTGCTCGTCCTTCAGCGAAGTGAAGGCTGTCATCTGGCTCTTCTTGTATTTTTCGTAAATCTGCACGGCATAAGGATCGCCACTGGCAATCAGTTTCGAAGAGTTCTTAATCCAAGCTTTTATCCAATCAATGGATGGAGCCCGATCGTACACAGCTGCCAACGCAGGTCCAACTGATTCAGCATGTATTTTGTGACAGGATTTACAGTTACCATTGAAGAGGGTAGCACCTGCGGTAATCGAAGCGGCATCTTCCGGAATATCCTGAGTATGTGACGTGAAACTGATGAATGAAAGGAAAAAAACAACTGATAAAAACTTCCAGAAGGAATAAGTAAAATGTTTGATCATGATAGGTTCGGTATCAGTTTAAATCAAGTGTCACAAATCTACTATCGGAAGTGGTTTTTTCAAATTTATTTTACCCCGCACAACAATTATTTAAAACCAATTTTAGAGCTTTCAAAAAAGTGATTAAGTTAACAAAGAAGTGAGATTCAAAAATCTCTAGAAATAATTTAGAATCAATTTAAATAGCCTTAAAAACCCCATAAAATGAGCCCATTTGAATATGTCAGCGTTTTAATTTCAATCATTTATGGTTTAGGGATTACTCTTGTTTTGACGGGTGTTGCTGAGCTGATCAGACGATGGAAAACTAGTAGACCCTTCTGGCCTTACTTTATTTGGATAGCGTTGGTATTTGTGCTACACATTTATGAATGGTGGGAACACTATGCACTCCGGTTATTTCCTTCCTGGAGTTTACCCATGTTTCTGTTTGTTATTCTTTACCCAATTCTACTTTTCATCCTCGCCAACCTCTTATTCCCGCTGAAGTGGTCGAAGAAGGGTGTTAATCTGAAAGCGTTCTACTTTTTAAACTACCCGAAGTTCTTCCTCTGTGTTATCCTCCTAGCCGCACTCTCAATCGTACAAAATATTGTACTATCTAATTATATGCTTCAAGATCAGTTAGTCCAGTTTGCCATACTCATCATTTTCTCAATCATGTTAATTCGCCCCATTCAAAATATTGCAGTCCATACAATTCTTGCAATACTGATGTTAATCACCATGTTAATAAGTCTTTTCCTCACGCGGGATTCTCTTATTATTTCGAATTAAGTATCGCTATTTTCCTTCATCGTTTTTTTCAAACGAATCGTGCTACCAACCTAGTAACTTCATCCTAGAATAAAATACTTACTTTTGAATTTACAAGAACTTAAACTGATTAATACCCCTTGCATGGATTACCACATCTCACGAATAAGGCAATCAACCAGAGTGTTACTCTTCGCAGTTCTGATGGTTCTTGTAAGTTGTGAGTCTGAAACCCCTGAATTCACACCTGTGGTTAATTCTTTTTCGGAACTTATTGATGTGCTGGAAACTGAGGAAGAGAAAAATCGCCAGGCTATCGTGGACCTTTATTTCAAGGAAGACAGGGATTTTCCAATAATTGAAAGTGAATCCATTGCTTATTTTGTGTACCAATCACAAACCGCAACAAGCGTGAATGTAGCGGGTGATTTTAATGGATGGAGTCAAAACAGTCTTACGCTAGTAGCAGGTACCGACCTTTGGTACACAATGAATATTTTTCAACCGGATGCACGCCTCGATTATAAGTTTGTTGTAGATGGGTCATGGATTTTAGATCCTAAAAATACTAAAACAGTTAGTGGCGGATTCGGGCCTAATTCAGAGTTGGCTATGCCTGATTACATTCAACCAACGGAAATTTTTCCAAAAGAGGGTGTAACCTATGGCACGTTAACAGCTGGAACAATCTCAAGTACTAATACTGGAAAAACATATGATTTGAAAGTTCTGTTACCCCCCTTATATGATCCACTTGGAAGTTATCCAGTCGCTTATTTTCAAGATGGTTCTGAATATCTTAGCCTTGCTAAGGCATTAACTACCATTGGTAACTTAATTGCGGATGGAAGTATTGAACCGCTCATTGCTGTTTTTGTAACACCTACGAATCGCAATGTTGAATACGCTTTTCAGGATCGGTTCAAATACACTGATTTTTTTGTGGCTGAACTCGTACCCTATATTGATGGCGCTTTCGCAACGGATCCAGATCCACAACGAAGAGCTGTAATAGGTGATTCATATGGAGGCAATATTTCTGCCATAATTAGTTTCACACATCCTGAAGTGTTTGGAAATTGTGGTTTACATTCAGGAGCATTTCAGGAGAATGGATATGAGACTAATACAATCGTAATGGATGGTGTTGAGAAAGAAATTCGTGTTGCATCAATTTGGGGAAGCTATGAGGGTGGACTGACTGATAACATGAGAAACTTGCAAGAATACCTGATTGAAAAATCATACGATCTTTACTGTAAAGAATTACCCGAAGGCCATAGCTGGGGTTTGTGGAGGGCAACACTTGACGACATGTTGATATTCTTTTTCCCAGGTTGACCATACAACCAAGCTGCGCAAAACTACTAAACCTTTGACCAACCCTCTTCAATACCGAGTCCGAATAAAGCAAAGTCATACTTAACAGGGTCGGTTGGGTCAAACTTTCTCAGATTAGAGGTCAGCTCCAAAGCCGTTTTCCAATCCGTTTGTTTCCGTTTAATTAGTTTTAGTTTTCGGGCCACCCGATCAACATGTAAATCGCAGGGACAGACAAGCTGAGCCGGTGATATTTTTTTCCAGATTCCAAAATCCACTCCCTTATTATCCTGCCGTACCATCCAACGCAAATACATTACCAGTCTTTTGCACGTGGATTTTCTTTCGGGAGTAGCAATGTGTTTTCTTGTTCGATGAGGGTGATCCAGTTTAAAAAAGAATTTATGAAATTGAATGAGACCATTTTCTACCGTTTCATCTTTGGTGTTGTGATAAAAGGCAAACTCAAGTGAATCATGCTCCCGATAATAATACTTTAATGATTCGATAAAATAAAGCAGGTCGGTAGAATTGAAAGTGCGATGTTTAAAATCAAGAAGTCTTTTTAGACCTTTTTCAGTATGATGGAGAATGAACGCGTGAGGATCATCATCCATCAGCGCCATCAATTGTCTGCACTTACGGACAATAGTTTTGCGCTGCCCCCAAGCTAAGGTAGCGGCAAACAGTCCCGCGATTTCAATGTCTTGCTTCTTTTTAAAGAGATGGGGAATTGAGATTGGGTCATGTTCTATAAATCCAGATCTATTGTATTGTTCTGACTTCTGATCCAGAAATTCCTTTAGATCCTCCACTCGCTTCATGCAGCAAGGTTAGGATTTTCTCCTTAGCTGAACAACCACCGACTTTGATATCGGAGTCTGGCTGCCACGGGCATAATGGTTGTATGGAATTACTTGATTTGCTTCCGGGAAATAAGTAGCAATATTTTGTTTGGGAATTTCATAGGGAACAATCACAAAATCTTCTGCCTTTCTTTCTACGCCATCATACCTACTGATAATGTCAACACGATCACCTTTTTTAAGTCCGGCTTGTCGGGCATCGTTTTCATTCATAAACACAACTCTTCGTCCATTGTAAATTCCGCGGTAGCGATCGTGCAAACCATATATCGTAGTGTTGTATTGATCGTGACTGCGGATGGTCATCATTAAATACTCACCATTCTTTAAAGTATGATCTGCCAGGGCATTGATGGTGAAATTCGCTTTATCGGTTAATGTTTTGAACTCACCTTCTCTTACCCCATTTGGAAGGTAGAAGCCTCCATCCTTCCGAACTCGTTCGTTAAAGTTTTCAAAACCGGGGATGGCTTTTTCGATGAGGTTTCGGATGTTGTCGTAGTTGGAAATTAATTTATCCCACCCTCCTCCTTGTCCCCCCAGTTGGGGGGACGATAGGGGGGTTAATGTAGCCTTCGCCAACTCCACAACAATTTTTGGTTCACTCAATAAATACTCAGATGCAGGTTTCTTCCCTCCCTGCGATTTATGCACAATTCCGGTTGAATTTTCAACACTTACAAATTGCTCACCACTCTCCTGCTGGTCGGTCTCGGTCCTTCCCAGGCAAGGAAGTATTAACGCGGTTTTACCGTGTACCAAATGACTTCGATTTAATTTTGTCGATACATGAACGGTGAGGTCACATTTTTGTAACGCCTTACCCGTAAAATCTGTATCTGGTGATGCGGATAAAAAATTTCCACCCATCGCAAAAAATACTTTGATCTTCCCCGATGCCATGGCACGAATGGATTCTACTGTATCGAAGCCACTTTCTCGAGGGGGCTCAAAGTTGAAAACTGTTTTTAAGCTATCTAAAAATTTTGGCGATGGCTTTTCGTAAATACCCATGGTACGATCGCCCTGAACATTGCTGTGACCACGCACAGGGCAAGTTCCTGCACCCGGTTTTCCTATACTTCCTTTTAACAAGAGTAGATTTACAATCTCCCTAATATTATCTACCGCATTTTTATGCTGTGTTAAACCCATGGCCCAGCACACAATGATTTTTTTCTTCTTCGCAAGGATAGCCGCAGCCTCCATGACCTTTTCCTTATCCACTCCAGACTTAAGAATCAATTCATCCAGATCATGACGAGCCAGTTCATTCACAAAAGATTCGTAACCAGTAGTTTTCTCCTTTATGAAATCCTGATCAAATACGTTTCCAGAATTCTTTCGCTCTTCTTCCAACAAGATTTTGTTAAGTGCTTTTAGCAACGCAACATCTTCGTTGATTTTTACCTGAAGCCACAAATCCGTAATAGCAGTGGGTTTTCCAATTAAGTCCAGGGGGTTTTGAGGATGCCTGAAACTTATGAGTCCTGCTTCTGGTATTGGATTGATCGTGATGATGTACGCTCCATTTTGTTTTGCTTTTTGCAGAGCCGTGAGCATGCGCGGGTGGTTCGTACCTGGATTCTGTCCGATGATCAAAATCACTTCCGTTTTATAAAAATCATCGAGAATAACTGATCCCTTTCCGATTCCCACCGTTTCTGTTAACGCTACGCCACTTGATTCATGACACATGTTGGAGCAATCAGGAAGATTGTTGGTGCCATACATCCGCACAAAAAGTTGGTATAAAAATGCAGCTTCGTTGCTCGTTCGTCCTGATGTATAGAAAATAGCTTCGTTAGGAGAATGGAGACCCTTCAGTTTATTCCCAACCAGTTGAAAAGCATCCTTCCATTCAATTGGTTCGTAATGGTTAGAATTTCCACGAAGGATCATGGGATGCGTGACGCGTCCACTTTTTCCAATTTCATAGTCAGTCCATTGAAGCATTTCTGATATAGAATGCTTCTTGAAGAATTCTTCATCGCATTTAGCATCCGTAGCTTCTTCGGCAACCGCTTTTGCTCCGTTCTCACAAAACTCTACAACTGATCTGTGCTCATCGGGATCAGGCCAGGCACAACCGGGGCAATCAAAACCATCGAATTGATTAAGCTTGAGCAGTGCTTTCGTCCCTTCTACAAGGCCAATCTCACCAAAAACATGCTGAGCAGAACTCATCACAGCCTCCAATCCACCCGCCACTTTTTTGGGTGGTCCGATCTTTAACTTTTTTTTTTCAGTTCCCACTACAAATTCCTTTCATTAACTTGTGTGAAGTTACCAAAAAGAAACATTGTTACGTAAGCAACAAACTGAATGAAAAAATATGTGAAACGTATTTTGTGGGTATTGGCCGGGCTGCTATTTATTCCTATTACGTATCTGGCAATCTATTTTCCGCCCGCCATGTCGGGGATGACCGCTAAAATGACATGCTCATGCGTATACGTAATGGGCCGATCCGTAGAAAGTGTTCGAGAAAAGGAATTGCAGGTTTTTCCCGGACTCTCCATGGCTGGCATTCAAATCGGAAGTGACTCTTCCATAACAGCGCGGATACTTTGGAGTAATGGCAAAGCAATCTATCGCAAGGGATTAGGTTGTACGTTGTTGGCCGAACGATCTGAAGAGGAAGTGCGAAATCAGAAATTAGTCCTTCCAAATGCCCCAGCAGTTGATCAGGATACAATCGCATGGCCCCAAGGGAATTTACTACAGACGGATAGTCCGCATGTTAATGATTCAGTAATCAACAATATTCTTGATAGCGCCTTTATCAATGATCCTGAAAAGCCACTCAACACATTAGGCATTGTAGTTGTATACAACGGACAAATTATTGGTGAACAGTATGCGGAAGGATTTTCATCAAAATCAAAATTGATGGGTTGGTCGATGGGGAAAAGTATTACCAGTGCGCTTGTCGGAGTTTTGGTGCGGGAAGGAAAATTAAATGTAATTGAATTTGCCCCTGTTCCGGAATGGCAGAATGATGATCGTAAGAATATCCGTATCGAAAATCTGCTGCAGGCAACAAGCGGCTTAAATTGGGAAGAAGGATATTTTAATCCACGTGCTCAATTTCATAGCATGTTTACCTATAGCGATGATAAAGGAAGATACGCAGCCAGTCAGAAATTAAAAAACCCTCCCGGAACGGTGTTTCAATATTCAAGTGGAACAACGAACATTCTCTCAAAAATTGTCAGGCAAACCGTGGGCGATACAGCGTATTACAAACTCCTATACGAAAAGTTATTTCATAAAATAGGGATGATGAGCGCTCTGATTGAACCGGATGCATCCGGAACGTTTGTAGGTTCATCCTATGCCTATGCTACTGCAAGAGATTGGGCGAGATTTGGCTTGCTATACTTAAATGATGGATACTGGATTGATGGACGAATTCTACCAGAAGGCTGGGTGGAATATAGCACAACTCCATCATCTGCGGCTCCGCGTGGAGAATATGGCGCACAATGGTGGTTAAACGCTGGAGAAAAAAACAACGTGGCAAACCGTATCTACCCTAACCTTCCGGTGGATGCATTTTGGGCTGCTGGTTTTGAAGAGCAGTACGTGATGGTGATTCCGTCCAAGAACCTCGTAATAGTGAGACTGGGTATAAGTCACAACGGATTCCCGTTTGAAAAAATGGTTGCCAGTATTATCCGTGCTTTACCCGACTGAAGTAACCCGCTGCTCACCACAGTAAATGTTAAAACGTTGATCTCGGACAAATCCCAACAACGTCATTCCAAACTCTTTTGCTAAATCAACAGCCAGGCTTGAAGGGGCACCAACAGCAGCTAATACCGGAATACCTGCAACTGATGCTTTTTGAACAAGCTCAAAACTTGCCCTGCCACTAACCAATAAAATATACGTTGAAAGCGGAACCTCCTTCTTAAACAGCATCGCCCCTATTACTTTATCGAGTGCGTTATGACGGCCCACATCTTCACGAAGAATGATGTTCATTCCAGCTGAATCAAAAAGTGCAGCGGCATGAAGTCCGCCTGTATATTCAAACACGGATTGTTCTTTACGTAATTTATCTGGCAATGAATGAATCACTCCCGAAGAAACTTTCAAATCATCACGAATAACCGAACAATTAACTTTTACAGATTCAATTGAAGATTTACCGCACACGCCACAACTCGATGACATGTAAAAATTGCGTTGCAGTTTTTCGAAATCAAGTTGGACTTCCGGTTTTAATTCAACCCGGACAACATTTTCTTTTTGGTCCTGCTTACCCACATCTTCACAATATTTGATGGACTCGATTTGATCGAATACTTGAATGATCCCTTCGGTAAATAAAAATCCTGTCGCCAATTCAAAATCATAGCCGGGTGTGCGCATGGTCACCGATAAACTTTTTTGTTGGCGATCAGTTAAGAGCCCAAATCCAATACGAATCTCGAGAGGTTCTTCAATAGCCAATAAATCTGGCTTTGATTCAACTCCTGAAGTTGAAATTCTTTTTACGTTAGTTTGTTTTACGGATGTCATGACAACCCACTAATCTTCCCATCATTATCAATATCCATCCCAATCGCTGCAGGTATATTCGGCAAGCCGGGCATTCTGAGAAGATCGCCCGTTATCGGAATTACAAATCCGGCACCGGCCGCAACTTCAATTTCACGAACAGTAATGATAAAATCTTTTGGCCGGCCAAGTTTTTTAGGATCATCTGAAAAAGAGTTTTGAGTTTTCGCAATGCAAACGGGGACTTCATTTAATCCGAGACGATCAATTTTAGTCAAATTCTGTTTTGCTTTCGGTAAAAACTCTACTCCTTTTGCCCCGTAAATTTTTACCGCTACCGTTTCTATCTTCTCCTGAATAGAAGATTTCCAATCGTATACCGGCCAATACTTTCCAGTGAAGTTGTCTGCCTCCTTTGTAATTTTCTTAGCAAGATCAATCATTCCTGCACCGCCTTTTTCCCATCCTTCCGACAACGCTATCTCAACCCCTAAGGATTTACATTTATTCAATACCCATTGAAGTTCTTCATCCGAATCAGTAAGGAATTTATTTAATGAGATCACGGCCGGAACACCAAAGATTTTTGTGTTCTCAATATGCTTTTCGAGGTTCGCAAAACCTTTTTCAACTGCCGTCACATTCGGTTTTGTGAGATCTTCTTTTGTAATCCCACCATGATATTTCAAGGCCCGAATGGTGGCTACCAAGACAATGGCACTTGGTGAGTATCCACCATAACCACATACAATGTCGATAAATTTTTCTGCTCCCAGATCCGAACCGAAGCCTGCTTCCGTAATTACATAATCAGACAAGCTCATTCCCATCCGTGTGGCAATAATTGAATTTGCACCTTGCGCAATGTTCCCAAACGGACCGCCATGAATAATAGCAGGATTCCCTTCCAGTGTTTGTACAAGGTTAGGCTTGATGGCATCTTTCAACAGAACAGCAACTGCACCCTGAGCATTCAAGTCACGTGCAAAAACGGCTTTATGGCTGTAGGTATCACCTACATAAATATTTCCAATTTTTCGCTTGAGATCATCCAAATCTTTCGCCAAACACAGAATTGCCATAATCTCGGAGGCAGCCGTAATATTAAAACCAGTTTCGCGCATCATCCCACCATTCTTCCCACCTAACCCGGTAACCATATTACGAAGTGCGCGATCATTCATGTCCATTACACGCTTCCACTCTACCGTTCGCGGATCAATACCCAAACCCCCGTCTGGCTTTTGAATATCATTGTCAATCAATGCCGCTAATAAATTGTTTGCCTTTTCAATGGCTGAAAAATCTCCGGTAAAATGAAGATTGATATCCTCCATTGGAACGACCTGAGAATAACCGCCACCGGCAGCTCCACCTTTCATACCGAAAACCGGACCAAGAGATGGTTCACGTAACACCACCGTTGTTTTCTTACCAATT
Source organism: Cyclobacteriaceae bacterium (assembly GCA_031400675.1). Lineage (GTDB taxonomy): Bacteria > Bacteroidota > Bacteroidia > Cytophagales > Cyclobacteriaceae > UBA2336. The sequence goes on along the minus strand of JANNQJ010000373.1, from coordinate 2,562 downwards.
TTGTTCATACCCTCACATAAACCAATGGAGGTAGTCGTCTTTCCTTCACCTGCTGGTGTAGGGGTCATCGCTGTGACCAGAATGAGCTTACTGTTTCCAAGCTTTGATTCCTGAAAAAATTTTAATGGAAGTTTAGCTTTGTATTTGCCGTATAACTCAAGCTCATCATGCGCGATACCAAGCGTTGTTGCAATTTCCTGAATGGGTTGAAGCTTGGCAGCTTGTGCAATTTCCAGATCAGATTTGAATGTCATAGAATTCATAAGTATTAGGAAAGATAAAACTATTTAACTTGAAGCGAGAACCAAAGTCCCCTCCAACGGAGGGGATTTAGGGGTGGGTCCATGCGGAGAAAAATCTTACCATATAATCCAAAACTAAAAGCCTACGCTAAAAAATTGCGAAAGGAGATGACCATGTGTGAAGCGATACTCTGGAAGGAACTAAAGGGGAAACAGATAATGGGATTCGATTTCGACCGGCAACGACCTATCGATAATTACATTGTTGATTTCTACTGCAAAGACCTCATGCTGGCGATTGAGGTTGATGGAGCCAGTCATTATACCGAAGAAGCTGTTGGAAGTGATTCTATCCGGCAAACTAAACTTGAAAATATCGGTGTTAGATTCCTTCGGTTCGATGATGACGATGTTAAAACAAATATCAATGGGGTACTAGATATCATTCGGAAATGGATTGGTGAGCATCCGGAGTTAGTGGGACGAATAAGCCCACCCCCTGATCCCTCCCAGGAGGGGAGCCACCCACCCCCAAGCCCCTCCCAGGAGGGGAGCTTAGAGCGGAGACAGAAAGATAAATTATTTCATTTCAAAAAATTCTCCGTTCGGCACGACCGCAGTGGTATGAAGGTTGGAACAGATGGTGTTTTGTTAGGTGCTTGGGTTGATGTAAAGCAAGCAACACGCATTTTAGATATTGGTACCGGAACAGGTGTAATTGCAATCATCTTGGCGCAACGAACTGTGGCCGATGTTAAAATAGAAGCAATTGAAATTGATCAACATGCTGTTGAGGATGCTACAGAGAATTTTACTTCGTCTCCATGGCAAGAAAGATTAACACTTCATCCAGTATCTGTTCAGGACTTTACTACTTCAACATTATTTGATTTAATCGTGAGCAACCCACCCTACTTTGTTGGCAGTTATAAACCACCCAATGCAAAACGAATACTAGCACGCCATACTGAAAATTTAAGTTTTCAGTATTTACTGGCGAGTGTTAAGAAACTCTTGTCAGAAAAAGGAAAGTTTAATGTTGTATTGCCGTATACAGAAGGAAATCAGTTTATTGCCCTAGCAGAAGAAAATGACTTACATTGTTCTCGGAAATGGAGTTTTAGAACTCGTAAAGAAAAATTGATAGAACGGTTGTTATTAGAATTTTCACGAATCAAATCAAACCCCCAGGAAGGTGAGATTTTACTATATAGTAAGAATGAAGAATGGTCAGCTGACTACCAGAATTTGACCCGTGACTTCTATCTAAAACTATAAGTAAGCCAATAAACTATTTACCAACTATGGAAGAGATTTTCGTAAATAAAATAAAAGAAGATAAACATGGTACACATGGTCTTGTCTTCGAGAAAGAATTAGTCATTACGTGCCTCAAAACTGTGTTCGGAAATAAAATAGCGAACGTATTAATCAACCAAACAAAAACGGTTGCTGAGTTTTACCTGATTGAGCGATTCTATCAATATGCTGTATTCATTCAGTATCAAAAGAAATCAGGCTTCACCATAAAGCTATCCGATTTCAAAAAAAACGTTAACCCTACACTTGATGCGTATTTGGCTACTGAGGCAATAGGTTGGCAAAAATCCGATCGAGACAAGTACATTTCAATAGTACAGGGTATTCTGAACAATAAATCAGAACTTGCCAAACTTATCATTGCTCCTAATTAGCAATCTTAATCATACCCCTTATTAAGTCATATTTCGAGGGCTAGATGAGCATTTGGTAACAAAAATTAGCGCCCATCAAGAATCATTAGCATTGATTATCAGCATCTTAGCAAATATAAATTATATGTTTAAACATATAATTTAAAAGAATTGTTTTAATAGCAAATCAAACAAATAATCAACTATGAAAAAACTTAACGTAATGATGGGACTGCTGCTTATGGCAGGAACCGTACTAGCTCAAACAACCTGGAAAATTGACAACGTACATTCTAAAATTGGTTTTAGCGTGTCACACATGGTAGTGGCTGAAACAGAAGGTGCTTTTAAAGATTACACAGGCTCTGTAGTTAGCAAATCAAACGATTTTAATGGTGCAGAAGTGAATTTCACTGCAAAAGTAGCATCCATTAGCACTGAAAACGAAAAACGTGATGGTCACTTGAAGTCTGCTGATTTCTTTGACGCAGAGAAATTTCCTGAAATTTCCTTCAAAGGAATAGTGGTTAAAGATGGCAATAAGTACAAACTTAAGGGTGATTTCACCATGAAGGGCGTAACTAAAAAAGTGGAATTTGATGTTACTTATGGTGGATCGTTAGATACAGGCCGTGGTGTAAAAGCAG
>JANNQJ010000372.1:0-2118 GCA_031400675.1 Cyclobacteriaceae bacterium | reverse complement strand
AGAACTTGGAAAAAAAATAGTAGATGACTTAGTAGCCCAAGCCAGGAATTCTAAGATCAGTAATATTTTCCTTCTCACTGAAACAGCAAAAGATTTCTTTACCAAAAAAGGTTTTACGATTGTATCGCGTGAGGAGGTTCCATCACAAGTAGTGGCATCCTCCGAATTCACACACGTTTGTCCCTCATCAGCTATCTGCATGTTTTATAAACTTTAATAGCCAATGAGACCAAAAATTCTTGTTTTATGCACCGGCAATTCCTGCAGAAGCCAGATTGCCGAAGGCTATCTTCGACAATTTGTCAACGGTAAAGCAGACATCTACAGTGCAGGGATTGAAACACATGGAGTAAACCCTCGTGCGATAGCCACCATGAAAGAAGATGGAATCGATATTTCAACGCATACATCGAATAACGTGAATGAATACACTAACATCGAATTCGATTATGTGATTACCGTATGTGACAATGCCAAAGAGACCTGTCCATACTTCCCGGCTAAAATTAAAATGTTCCATCATAACTTCCCCGATCCTGCTAAAGCCAAAGGAACTGAGCAGGAGATCATAAATGAGTTTCGAAAGGTCAGGGAGATGGTTAAGGAGTACACAAAAAACTTTGTAGAATCTAACATCCGTTAGCTAAGGTTGGTCATTGTCGATAATAAACTATCTGCTATCGACTACCGACTATCGACTATTTTCTACATTTGGGATTGAGTAAACCCGAATGAAACTTAATAAGCACTTCGTAATCGATTTCGATAGCACCTTTACCAAGGTAGAGGCCTTTGATGTGCTGGCCGAAATTTCCCTTGCTGGTCATCCCGACAAAGAAAATCTTAAGGATAAGATTAAGGAAATCACCAACCAGGGAATGGATGGATCACTTTCCTTTCGGGAATCACTGGAGCAACGCCTTGCCATCCTCTCCCCTAACCGGAAACATCTTACTCAACTTGTTGGACTTTTAAAAGATAAAGTTTCGGAGTCCTTTAAGCGAAACAAAGAATTCTTTGAAACGTACGCGGATAACATTTACATTATTTCCAACGGGTTTCATGCCTTCATCGACCCCATTGTAACTGAATTTGGAATCAAAGCTGAGAATATTTTCGCCAATCGCTTTCAATTTGATGAGCAAGGAAATGTAGTGGGTTTCGATACTGAAAATCCGTTATCTTCTAATAACGGAAAAGTAGAGCAACTGAAACGCTTAAACCTTCCAGGCGATGTGTATGTAATTGGTGATGGTTACACGGATTATGAAATCAAGCATTCAGGATTGGCTAATAAATTCTACGCCTTTACCGAAAATGTAGGTCGGGAAAATATTATGGACAAAGCTGATCACGTTACGCCAAGTCTCGATGAATTTTTATACCTGAACAAACTCAACACGGTTATATCTTATCCGAAAAACAGGATCAATGTCCTACTTCTGGAAAATGTTCATCCTGTTGCATTGGAAATCATGAAGGCTGAAGGTTTCAATGTGGAGACCCATTCTGCAGCGTTAACAGAAGATGAACTATGCAAGAAAATTAAAAATGTAAACGTTCTTGGCATCCGTTCAAAAACACAGGTAACTGCGAAAGTATTGGGGTATGCAAATCGACTCATGACGATTGGCGCATTTTGTATTGGAACCAATCAAATTGATTTAAAAGCAGCTACTAAAAAGGGGATTGCTGTTTTCAACGCTCCATTCAGCAACACACGTTCTGTGGTTGAACTTGCCATTGCGGAAATGATCATGCTCATGCGAAACATTGTGGATAAATCAGCCAGAATGCATAAGGGTGAGTGGGATAAATCTGCTTCAGGCAGTTATGAAGTCCGTGGCAAGAAATTAGGCCTTGTCGGCTATGGAAACATTGGATCACAACTTTCTGTGATTGCGGAATCGTTAGGAATGAAAGTTCTGTACTACGACACAGAAGAAAAACTAGCGCTGGGGAATGCTACCAAGTGTCGGTCACTGAAAGAACTTCTTGAAAAAGCTGACGTAGTATCGTTACATGTAGATGGAAGAGAGTCTAACACCAACCTGATCAGTCACCGTGAATTTGACTTGATGAAACAGGGGGTTATTTTCATCAACCTCAGTCGAGGTC
>JANNQJ010000371.1:0-1809 GCA_031400675.1 Cyclobacteriaceae bacterium | reverse complement strand
CTGATTCTTGCTCGGCATTCACCGTTCCATAATTTCCAATATGAGCGGTGGTGTTTACAATGATCTGACCGTAGTAGGATGGATCTGTGTAGATCTCCTGATAGCCAGTCATACCGGTATTAAAACAGATTTCACCTCCGGTGGTACCGATTTTTCCAATGGCGGTACCCTCCACCAGGAGTCCGTCTTCGAGAAGTAAAAATGCTTTGCTCACAGATGATTTGTTTGACAAAATTAAACTTCCAGCGCAAATGCCGGGGCTAAACTTTCTGATTTTTGTTCCCAAACGTTTGAAATGGCTGGAAAACAAAAAAGGACTGAACTTCCGCTCAATCCTTTTTGATATTTAGGTGATTTTATCACTTATTTTTTATCAGCTTTCTTAGCAGGAGTCTTTTTTGCCTTTGCCGGCTTTTCTTTGGCCTCGGCTTTTGGTTCAGCAGGTGCTTCTGCTCCCTCTTCTTTTTTACCACTCTTACGACTTCTGCGGGTTTTTGTTTTTGCTGCTTTCTCGTCTTTTGAATAGAGTGTGTTGAAGTCTACTAGCTCAATCAGGCACATTTCAGCATTGTCGCCTAGGCGGGCATCGCCCAGCTTGATGATGCGGGTGTATCCACCGGCTCGCTCAGCGATTTTAGATGCTACCGAGCTAAACAATTCCTTTACAGATTCCTTGTTCTGAAGGTATGAGAACACCATTCTTCTTGAATGTGTAGTGTCGCTTTTTGCTTTAGTAAGCAACGGCTCAACATACTTCCTCAACGCCTTTGCTTTGGCAACGGTGGTGGTGATGCGTTTCTCTAAAATAAGAGAAGAGGCCATGTTCGAAAGCAGTGCGCTGCGATGGCTGGCTGTTCTTCCGAGATGATTAAATTTCTTACCGTGTCTCATGATCGCTTAATCCTCATCAAGTTTATATTTTACAAGATCCATACCGAAGGTAAGGTTCTTTTCTGCTACCAATTGCTCTAATTCAGCGAGTGATTTCTTACCGAAGTTTCTGAACTTCATCATGTCAGAAATTTCGAGTTCCACTAAATCACCTAGTGATTTCACATCAGCGGCTTTCAAGCAATTGTACGCGCGTACGGAGAGATCAAGATCGTGAAGGGGAGTCTTCAGCAGCTTGCGCATGTGCAGCATCTCTTCGTCCACTTGTTCAACCTCAGCATCTTTGCCAGTTTCAAGTTCGATAGATTTATCTGAGAATAAGCGGAAGTGCTGGATCAGAATATGAGCCGCTCCTTCCAAGGCTTTCTCAGGATGGATAGAACCATCGGTCTGAATTTCTACTACTAATTTTTCGTAGTCAGTCTTTTGCTCTACACGGGTATTCTCAACACTATATTTGACATTCTTTACAGGCGTGAAAATCGCATCGATCGGAATGAACCCAAATACTTGTTCAGTAGGCTTATTTTCTTCTGCTGGCAAGTATCCTCTTCCTTTCTCCAGTGCAAGTTCAATCTCAAAATGAGCTGACTCATCCAGGTTACAGATCACATGATCCGGGTTCAGGATTTCAAAAGCGGAAGTGAACTTAGCGATATCACTCGCCTTGAACTGCTTCTGCTTCTTAATATTTACCGTGATTTTGCTTTCGAAGCTATCCGTAACTTTCTTGAAACGAACCATTTTCAGGTTCAGGATAATTTCCGCTACATCTTCTACTACACCTTCGATAGTTGAGAACTCATGCAACACGCCAGGGATTTTAATTCCAGTGATGGCATATCCTTCTAACGATGAAAGTAGAATTCTTCTCAACGCGTTACCAATGGTAACACCGTATCCTTTTTCAAGAGGCTT
>JANNQJ010000370.1:0-9809 GCA_031400675.1 Cyclobacteriaceae bacterium | reverse complement strand
GTGAATGCAGGAGTGACCACGGCACCAGCCTATCAGTGGAGACTGAATGGCGGCAACATTGGAGGAGCAACCAGCAGTACGTACGCGATCATCGGAGTAACAACCCTGCAGGCAGGAAATTATGATGTAATAGTGAGCGGCACGTGTGCCCCCAGTATAACCAGCCTCCCGGCATCGGTGCTGACGGTTAATACAAATGTGGTGATCACATCAGATCCGGTAGATCAAGTTGTTTGTGAAAACACAATTGTCAATTTCACTGGATCAGGTACAGGAACTGGATTAAGTTATAACTGGCAGATAAATACAGGATCAGGGTTTTCAGATATCGCAGGTGAAGTCAATCCAACGTATACGTTTACGACTTTGCTATCTGAAAATAATAATTCATACAGGTTAAGAATTACAGGAACATGTGGAACGGCCTTCACCTTACCCGCTAGATTAAGCGTTAACCCCCAGGTTACTGCGAATGCTGGCGGTGATGGAGAAACTTGTGAAGGAGCTGCTTTTTCTTTTGTAAACCAGAATGCTCCCCTTGCAACAGCGGCAAATTATTCTTCTCTTTCATGGGGTGTATCTGGAGGTACAGGTACCTTATTTAATTCAGCCACATTAACGCCAACTTATTTCCCTTCTGTTGGGGAGACCGGTACAATAACATTTACGCTTACTGCTTTTAGCTTAGCGGGTTGTTTAGATGTGACCGATGCCATGGATTTACTAGTAACACCAGCACCTGTTGCTAATGCAGGAAGCGATGGTGCAGTGTGTGAAGGAACCTCAACTTTTGACTTTAACACGCGATCCACTATTGCAAGTAATGCAAATGGAACAATTGCCTGGATGCACACCGGAACAGGAAGTTTAAATGATAACACCCTTCTAAATCCAATCTATATGGTTGGCCCTGGAGACGTGAATACCACCATCACATTCACACTTACAATAACCAGTCCTTCTGCGGTTTGTACAGCTGTACAAGATCAATTTGCACTTCAGGTAAATCGTGCTGCAGTAGTATCTGTGCCAAGTACGAGCATTACTGTTTGTGAACCGCAGCGGATTTATCTTTCGGGCTCCATAGCGGGAAGTGCAACAACTGGTCAATGGAGTTTATTGACAGGAGGAGGTACCCTATCAACCAGTAGTGTTACGTTCCCTTTTGTTGAAGCACTGTACGATACTGTTTCTGCAGATGTGAACACCACACTTCAATTCAGATTAACATCTAACGACCCGGATGGCGCTGGCCCATGCGCATCTGCCATGATTGATTTAGATGTATTGGTAGAAGAATCTGCAAAAGTATTTGCAGGAAATGATTTTGCGGTTTGTGAATATGATGATATCGACCTGAATGGATCATTCGATCCCTCTGCCACATCCGTATCCTGGAGCGGGGGTTCAGGTGGAGCCTTTGGAAGTACCAGTTCACCCATCACCTCGTATGATATGACACCAGCAGAACGGGCGGCAACAGGTTTGATGATTACGTTTACGTTAACTACGGATAATCCTGCGGGAGTTTGCCCTTCAGCTTCAGATCAGGTTAAGGTTACGGTGAACGATACACTAAATTTTGTAACTTTTTCTGGACTTGATCCTATTTATCAGGAGGATGATCCAACACAATCTTTAATTGGAGTTCCTAATACACCTGTAGGGGCGGGGATATTTACCGGACCTGGTATTGTTGCTGGCACGAATCAATTTATTCCGGATAATGCCAATCTGGGAGTTAATTATATCACGTATTCTTATACAGATCCAATAACAGGGTGTGTGAGTAGCCCAAGAAAAGCTACAATTGTGAACCCAATAACGACAATCGAATTTGATGTATATATAACGCCCACCTTGCAAGTGCCTGAGATTGTTGGAGTTCCGCAGGTTTGTGCAACTATACGCCCAGGCGATGTGCTTCTAAAAGGATCGCCTGATGTGTTAGATCCGAGCGCGAGTGTTATTACTCCACCGTTTTTCACTATTTCACCCGATGTAGTGCCATCTTATATCTTTCAAAAAATTGATGGTCAGTTTTACATCAATACAAAAAATCTCCCACCAGGAAATTACATCGTGACTTATTTCTATACAAATCAGTTTGAGGCACAAACTCAGTTATCTAAAAATATTAATGTTTTATCAGCTCCTAAAGCAATTATTGATGCTGGTAACTCCTGCGTTACTTCAGATGTTATATTTACAGAGTCATCCACTATTCCTGTTAATAATGGAGCTTTCATAAATCAATGGTTTTGGGACTTTGACGAGAATAACACTACTAGTTCTGCACAAGAACCTACTCATCTATATGTTTCTGCAGGTAATTACGATGTGTTGTTGGAAGTAACTACTAATGAAGGTTGCAAGCATGATACATTGAAAACCATTCGGGTAGGCCCTAAACCTATAGTTGATTTTAGCTGGAGTGCCTTCTGCAACGGTAATGACACTAAGTTTTTAGATGAAACAGACGCGGGTATCAGTACCATTATTAAATACACATGGGACTTTGGCGAACTTTCATACGGAGTTTTCAACGATGTGCCCGGGGAAGCCGTAACGGATCTGGTATCAGCGCTTAAAAGTAATGGCGGGCTAACATCCGGTACTTACCAAAACCCGAACCATCGGTATGGTTCTCCGGGTCAATATAATGTTATTCTCACTGTGGAGACAAATGATGGTTGCATTGAATCGAAAACGTTACAACCATTTATACTATCGTACGGAACACCTTCCCCAACCGCTGGTTATTTTGAAGACTTTGAAGCAGGCCCCGGTACTTGGTTTGGCGTACGCAGTGATACTCTGGCAAGCACGAATAATGTAAGCTGGCTTTGGGGTACACCTGCAGGGACAGTAATCAACACAGCCTCTAATAGTACAAACGCTTGGTGGACCGGCCAAAATTCTGGCTCATTTTATAGCAATGAGATATCCAGTGCGATTGGACCATGTATTAATCTGGATAATATTAAACGCCCAATGGTTTCAATAGATTATTGGTCGGATTCAGAAAGTAACAGAGATGGCGTTGCCCTCCAATACTCTATTGATGGTGGATTAACGTGGTTAATTATTGGAGATGATGCAGGAGCAGGAATTAACTGGTACAATGGAAGGGCCATTCTCGGTAATCCAGGACAACAGCCCATTGGTCAGTTTGGCTGGACGAACAGAGAGGCGGGATGGAAGCAGGCACGCTTCAATCTTGACCAGATTGATAAAGCACAGCGCGATGAAATTATTTTCCGCGTTGCTTTTGGCAGTGATGACAGCAATGCACCAGCTACACTGATACCAAACGGCTTTGCTTTCGACAACGTATTTATTGGCGAGAAACAGCGCAATGTATTAGTAGAATATTTTACCAATGCAGGTATCAGTTCAACGGCCAATGATTATTTGAATACCCTTTACAATGAACAGTTTTTAACACCACTATTTAAAGACAGTTCCGACTTCTTTAAGATTCAGTACCATATCGCCAACCCGGCTGTCGATGACATTAACGAGGATAACCCGGTTGATCCGGCTGCTAGGAGTTTGTTCTATGGAGTATCACAACCGCCCGTAGGTATTATGGATGGTATATTGGGCGATTACTTTGGAACCAATTTTAATGGAGACCAAACTAAGATAGATGCTGTTGAAGTTGACCGCAGGGCTCTCGAAGACCCGCTATTTAATATACACGTTACCGAACTAACAACCTCAAGCGACTCTTTATCCTTAGATGTTCGGTTTGAATACATTAATCAACAACCTTTTAATGATCCGGTAACCTTCCAGGTTGGTTTGGTTGAAGGTAATGTGTCGGGTAATATTAATGTGTTGCGGAAGATGTTATTGGGTAGCGAAGGAACTACCGTCAATATACCATGGGTATTTGGAACAACTGAACCTGTTCCAGTTAAATCAATCATTGACGTTCCCATAGGAATTGCTAATAACAATTTATGGATAGTAGCTTTTGTGCAAGACCGTAATACAAAGCGGATTCACCAGTCGATTCTGGCAAAGGCATCGCAAAAAGATGAAGCAACCATTGTAGGTGTAGAAGATCCTGCATTGAGTGGTGCTCAGACAATTCAAATTTTCCCGAACCCGGCATCCCGTCAGTTAAACTTTACTTCCGAGCACAGGTTAATGGATGGCTACAGGTACAGTATTGTTGATCAGCGAGGTGTTACCATGCAGCGTGGGGAATTGCAAGAAGATATCTTTACTCCGCAACAAGTTGAAATCGATAACCTGGCGAATGGCGTGTACTTTGTGGTCATCAGTAGGGGAGGGCGGGCACTCGTGCACCGGAAAGTTGCTGTGATGAACAGACATTAAAGAATAGTCAATTCATCAGAGAGCTTCGATACAACTTCTCTGCAGGTTTGAATGAATCTTTTTACTTCATGATTCGAGGAAGGCAAAATCGTCTCATTAGACATTCCCTCAATTTGAATTACGGATTCCTTAAGCTGGTGAATACCCATCAATGAAAGAGATGGTTTTATTTGATGCGCAATTCTGGAGATCTTAACCCACTCTGAATTGCTTATTGCTTCATCCAAATCGTTGAGTAATATCGGCACTGATTGAATGAAGGTCTCTATCATTTCGCGGATAAATTCGTGGTTATCACCCGAGATTGTTTTCAGGTAGGTTAAGTCAAAAAGCTTTTCTTTCGCTTCCACTATTGAATAGGTGCCCGAAACAATTTTAAGTTTCTTGAACAGTTTTTGATAAAGATCATCAGGCGTAAAAGGTTTAGCTACATAATCATTCATTCCTGCGGCAAGACATTTTTCAACATCAGCTTTAGTGGCGTTGGCAGTTAATGCTACCACAGGAATAGCGTTTGTGGGATGAGCCATCATCCGAATTGCTTTTGTAGCCTCATAGCCGTCCATTACCGGCATTTGTACATCCATGAGAATGACATCGTACAGATTGTTCTTTAATTTTTCAATTGCTATCAACCCATTTTCAGCAATGTCCGTTTTGCATTTCCAGGTTTCTAAAATGCTTTTTGCGTAGAGTCGGTTAATATCATTATCCTCCACCAGCAATACTTTTAAATTATGTGCGGTTTCTTCCGAGATGCTTGTTGGTTTAAACGGTTGCTTCGAGAGCCTGGCAGCGTTTCCAATTGCGTATGGCAGGAGTATGGTAAAAGTAGACCCAGTATGCTCCTTACTCTCTACGTAAATTCGTCCTTTTTGAAGTTCAACGAGTTGTCGCGCAATGGTAAGACCAAGACCTGTTCCGCCATAACGTCTTGTTACACTTTCATCGGCCTGACTAAAACTTTCGAAAATGGTGGTTAATTTTTCAGAAGGTATGCCAATCCCTGTATCGCTTACAGATATTTGTACCCAGCAAATATTTTTTTTCTCCTTTTTAACTACACACCTGATATGAATGGAACCTGCATGCGTAAACTTTACCGCATTGCTAATCAGGTTAATCAAGATTTGATTTAACCTTGCTGGATCACCAACTAAAAACCTATTGAGTGACTCTTCTATGGTGTAATGGAGAGAGAGTTTTTTTTCCCGGGCCTGGTACGTAAACGTGGAGATGAGCGAGGGAAGCAGGTCGGTAAGGTTAAATGCAATCTTCTCGAACTTCAGTTTTCCAGATTCTATGGAAGCCAGGTCAAGAATGTCGTTGATAATAACTTTTAAATTCTCAGCCGAATGCCGGATGGCATGGAGGTATGTTTCGCGTTCTTCTGAATTTTGATTTTGACTCAGCAGTCCGGCAATACCTGCAATACCGTTAATAGGTGTCCTGATTTCGTGACTGATATTTGCTAAGAATTGCTCTTTGGCTTTTTGTAAACGCAGCAATTCTTCAGCATCCTTTTTTCGATCTGTAATATCACGGCAATCAAGTATCAGTCCTTGTAAACCTTCTTTATTTTTCAGGTTAATCGCATTGAATTCAAGAAACCGGTAGGTTTTATCTTTGCACAGAAATTGGAATTCTACTTTCTCCGTATAGGCACGTTTCTGGCTTTTGCTGAAATTAATTTTAAACTCGTTTAGGGTGGCAGGAAGAATGAAATCGAAAAAAACTTTTCCGATCAGGCTTTTCTTTCGGTAGCCAAGCGTTTCATGAACAGATGAATTGTGATATAAAATTTTCCCCTCAAAGTCAACCAAAAATATAAGATCCGATCCGTCTTCTACAACCGCTTCATAAAAATTACCCTTTCTGATGTATGCTTCGAGTTGCTTCATATACCCGCATCCTCCATTTCCTTCAGGTATCGGTACAACGAGGACTTCCCGATGTCTAATCTTTTGGCTACTTCCAGTACATTGTTATCGTACCGATTTAAGAAATGCCGGATGATGCGGTACATATAAGCCTGCATGGTCATCTCATGGTGCAAAAATGATTCTGTTCGAATAGCATTATTGAACGTGATGTCTTGTTCCCGTATTTCATTCCCTTCAGCCATTACGGCTGCTAAATCTACAATGGATTTTAATTCTCGAATGTTTCCCGGAAACGGGTATTCCATTAATTTCTTTTGAGCAGATTCTTGAATTCTGAATTTCGGCAGTTGATTCTCCTTCGAAAAGAGATCAACAAAATGTTTTGCCAGAATGATGATATCATTGCCACGTTCGCGCAAGGGGGGTAGGTGGATTGGCAATCCCAACAAACGGTAATACAAATCTTCGCGGAATCGTCCGGCCTTTACCTCTTCAGATAAATCACGATGGGTGGCGGTAATCACTCTAACATCTAACTTGATTACGTGATTACTTCCGATACGGGTGACTTCACGTTCCTGTAGGACACGCAAAAGTTTGGCCTGCAGGTTGGGGTCCATTTCACCAATTTCATCCAGAAAGATGGTTCCCCCTTCGGCTTCTTCAAATTTTCCAATACGTCTCGACAGCGCTCCGGTAAATGCGCCCTTCTCATGACCAAAGAGTTCGCTCTCAATCAATTCAGATGGAATGGCCGCAATATTTACCGCAACAAAGGATTGATTTTTTTGTTTTGAATTATAATGTATTGCTTTGGCTATGAGCTCTTTACCCGTACCTGTTTCACCAGTAATTGAAACTGAAATTGTACTTTTTACAGCCTTTTCTAAAAGAGCAAACACCTTTTTGAGTGCCGGGCTATTACCTGCAATGCTCTTTTCAAATTCATATTTTTCCGATATTTCCTTCTTCAGGTAATCGATTTCTTTGGTGAGAGATGACTTTTTCCTGGCATTATTAATAGAGTTTAGCAATCTGTCTTTTGTGTCCTGATCCTTTGTGATATAATCATATGCCCCTGATTTCAACAGTTCAACGGCAGTCCCGATCTTCTCTTGTGCTGATACAATAATGACATTGATGTTTGGATCGTGCTTTCTGATTTGTTCCAGCACCAGTTCACCAGGCATGTCAGGCAGGGAATAGTCCAATGTAATTATGGAAGGCTGTTTATGGAGGTTATTGATGCACTCTTTGCCAGTAGTGAAAAATTCAACTTCATAATCCGGGTTTAGACTCACAACATATTTGATGAATTTCGTATACGCCTGATCATCTTCTACTACAAAAATTTTAATAGGGTCTTTATCGTACATTCGTTTCGTGTTGGCAGCGATAAAATACGTCAGTTTTTTTTACAGTTAAAAGTTTAAAAACAAGGTTTATTTCAGCACTTTTGATGGGAGGTTTCAATACATGGTTCCCGAGCTAGACAGACTTACCGCAAGTGAAGTGGAGTTACTCTATAAAACTCCTATTCTCGTATGCATTCTGATTGCAGGTGCAGATGGCAACATTGATCGGAAAGAAATAAAACAGGCGATGAGTTTTGCGGAGAAGAAGCAAAGAAAATCTCATTCATCCTTTTCAGTTTTGTTTAGAGAGATAACAACAGATTTCGAAGATAAATTGAAAAGCCTGATCCAGAGTTACCCCTATGAGACAACTCAACGTAACCCGCTTATCGTTGAAGAACTTGCGGGGATAAGTCAGGTCTTGCGAAAGATTGACGCATCGTTTGCTCAGGAATATTACAGAACACTACTCAATATAGCCGAAAGCATTGCCACCTCCTCAGGCGGGTTGTTAGGGTACAAATCAATTGGATCGGAAGAAGCCCGCTACATTAAATTAAGTATGATAAAGGATCCGTCAGTGCGGTGATTAGGAAGGGCATGAAAGAACGTTCAATCATTGGGAGTTCCGTTGTCCCGTTAAGGCTCGTTTTTTTTATTTGGCTGGCCTTTTTTTTAGAATATGTGTACGGCTGGCCACTGAGCAACTTTGGTATTCAACCCCGTTCGATTACCGGCCTTATTGGAATTTTTACGGCTCCGCTTATTCATGGTAATCTATCACACCTGGTATCGAACACAGTTCCGTTGATTTTTCTGGGTTCCACGCTTTTTTTCTTTTATCCGCGCATTGGCGGAGTGGTTTTTTTTCGGGCTTATTTCTGGACGAACATATTGGTTTGGTTGTTTGCGCGCCCCGCAAATCATATAGGGGCAAGTGGGGTAGTGTATGGGCTTGCTTTCTTCCTGATTTTTTTTGGCTTATTCCGAAGGGATATCCTTTCCATATTAATTTCTGTTCTTACTTTGTTGCTGTATGGAGGTGTATTTTACGGAGTATTGCCAACAGACCCGATGGTATCATGGGAATCACATTTTGCAGGGGCCTTGGTGGGGATTACCTCAGCGGTAACGTTTAGTTCAAAGAGAAAAATAGACTAATGGATGCTTCAGCAAAGAAAATATTGATTGATCTGAAAGCCAGGAAGTTCAACCCGGTATATTTTTTACAAGGGGAGGAAAGCTACTTCATTGATGTGATTTCAGATTACATTGAGGCTCATGCATTGACGGAAGCAGAGAAAGGATTTAACCAGGTGATTATATATGGTAAGGATGTAACCATGGCCACCTTGCTCACACATGCACGCAGATTCCCCATGATGTCGGAGTTTCAAGTGGTGATCGTAAAAGAGGCTCAGGAAATTCAGGACTTGAACAAAGAGATGGGAGCGAAGCTCTTATTGGATTATTTAAAGCAACCCGTACCCAGCACCGTTCTGGTATTCTGTCATAAGCATAAGACCCTGGATAAACGAAGAGAGCTTGGGAAGAACATAGAAAAGCTAACGACATCGGTTACTTCAAAAAAGCTCTATGACAACCAATTGCCCGATTTTGTTACTGAATATGTTCGCGAACGAAAAATAATGATTGACGGCCAAGCTGTTCAGGCATTGTGCGAGTTTGTTGGAAATGACTTAAGTCGCCTGACGAATGAAATTGATAAGCTAATGATTTCGTTGCAGTCGGGTGAGCCCATTACCACTGAGCGGGTAATGAGCCAGGTAGGGGTGAGTAAAGAATACAACATCTTTGAGTTGCAAAAAGCCATCCTTCAACGAAATTCTTTTACAGTGGCTAAAATTGTTAATTACTTTGAGAGCAACACCAAGAAGAACCCAATGATCCCAATTGTAGCATTTTTATACTCATTTTTTAGTAAGGCTCTTCTGGCTTCTCAGGCCGCAGATAAAAGTGAGAAAGGATTGGTTAGTACACTGAAAGTGAGCCCTTATGCGATTCGTGATTACAGTCTTGCTTTACAACAATATCCGGCTGAAAAAATCTTAAACAACATTTCTTTACTAAAAGAAGCTGACCTTAAACTTAAAGGTGTGAATACGGGCTCTGCAAGTGAAGGGCAGATATTTCGTGAGCTGGTATATCGCATCATGAACTGATAGCACGTAGCAAACAACTTTTTTATTAACTTTGAGTC
>JANNQJ010000369.1:0-10945 GCA_031400675.1 Cyclobacteriaceae bacterium | reverse complement strand
CCTTTCAAGTTCTGGTGAGCTGTGGCGAACCTAATGAACTAATCCAGTGAGCTTTAACACAACTCAATTGAATTGATTTTAGAGCGTTGATCAAGCATGTGTGATGCGGGCTTTGGCCTGAGCCTTGGCATGTGCGGCCTGCATTACTTATGCTTGGTGCGGTTGGTTGCATTCATGCGCGTGGGCAAAAAACTTTCTTGCTCAATCTTTATCGTTTAAATAGACACTCA
Source organism: Cyclobacteriaceae bacterium (assembly GCA_031400675.1). Lineage (GTDB taxonomy): Bacteria > Bacteroidota > Bacteroidia > Cytophagales > Cyclobacteriaceae > UBA2336. The sequence continues at coordinate 10,715 of JANNQJ010000369.1, read as the reverse complement.
AGGACGAGGTGTGCACGGCCCGGATGAGCGCGGCCTTGAGCGGCTATTTACACATAACGTCAAATTATATAACTGTGTGGTGGCATGTGCGCTTCCACAAACGTCCAGCGTTTCGCTGGTTAACATAATATAATTATAGAACTGTGCGTCAGGAACTTAGCGAGGAACGAGTTATATAATTTATATTATGTTAAGTAATATAGACCAGTATACATCGGTGTATGATGCGGTCTTTCCCCGCCTGTTGGCAGACTACCAGAGTCTTGCCTATTTAATCGATCTTATTTTTATAAATCCTTTACAGCTGGGTAGCTCCTGATAATGATCTTTGAGCATCCCAACTGGGCTATCGAATATAACTCTCAAAATTCTTATAGTCCCGTTCAAAGAGAATGTCCTGTGGAAGTGATTTAAAGTACGCGTATGTTAATTTCAACCCCTCAGCCCTTGAAACTTTAGGTTCCCATCCCAAAAGATTTCTAGCTTTAGAAATATCAGGCTGACGCTGTTTCGGATCATCCTGTGGCAAGGGTCTGGTAATTATTTTTTGATTTGTTCCAGTCAACCGAATGATCTCTTGAGCAAATTCTAAAATGGTAATCTCATCTGAATTCCCAATATTGATAGGCAACGGATAGTCCGACATCAACAGCCTGAAGATACCATCTACCTGGTCATCAATGTAGCAGAATGAACGGGTTTGTGACCCATCACCAAAAACGGTGAGATCTTCACCTCGTAATGCCTGCCCAATAAAAGCGGGCAACACTCTCCCATCGTTGAGTCGCATGCGTGGTCCATAGGTATTAAAAATCCTTACGATTCTGGTATCCAGATTGTGATAGGTGTGATAGGCCATGGTCATGGCCTCTTGAAATCTCTTAGCTTCGTCATACACTCCTCGTGGACCGACCGGGTTTACGTTCCCATAGTATTCTTCCGTCTGTGGGTGGACTAAAGGATCACCATATACCTCGGATGTAGAAGCGATTAAAATCCTTGAGTTCTTTACTCTCGCTAATCCCAAAAGATGATGTATGCCGAGCGATCCTACCTTGAGGGTTTGTATGGGTATTTTTAAATAATCAATTGGGCTTGCGGGAGAAGCAAAGTGCAGGATGTATTGTAATTCTCCCGGTACATGTACAAAAGTTGAAACATCATGATGATAAAATTCGAAATCAGGGTGTCTAAACAAATGTTCAATGTTTCGAATATCACCAGTGATTAAATTATCCATGGCAATTACATGAAATCCTTCCTTTATAAACCGATCACATAAGTGGGAACCTAAAAATCCTGCGCCACCCGTAATCAGCACTCTTTCTTTCTTAGCCATGAATAATATCTATGAGGAAGTTACTGGACCATTGTACACGGAATTGAAGTAGAGTTTGTGAACTTTCCTTATCCCCTCTTCTAGGGATACCAAGGGTTTCCATCCCAGGTTGGTGATCTTTGTAGAATCCATTAGTTTCTGCGGAGTACCATCCGGTTTTGAGGAATCAAATTCAATCTCTCCCGAAAAGCCAATAATGCGGGAAATGAGTTCAGCTAATTCACGGATTGTTACGTCTGTTCCGTACCCAATATTCAAGTGCGTATTCTTGATCTCATGCTGGTCTTTTATCAGATCATGAAAGTTTACGTGCTCCATGAGAAATACACATGCTGACGCAAGATCCGAGCTATACAAAAATTCCCGTCTAGGGGTTCCGCTTCCCCACAATATTACTTTATTGGACTGGATGCCGTGATGTTCCAACAATCTCATGGCTGTTTTTCGATCACCTACCTGAAGATTGTCAAGAATCATTTCCCAGGCTGACTCATTTAACCATTTGGCGAGCACAATCTTGCGCAGTATGGCGGGTAACACATGGGATTTTTCCAAATCAAAATTATCATGAGGCCCAAAGAGATTGGTGGGCATACAAGCAATAAAATTTGTGCCGTACTGAATGTTCAGACTTTCACACAATTTTATTCCTGCAATCTTGGCGATTGCATAGGGCTCATTGGTATACTCGAGTGGGGATTGCAATAGTTCCTCTTCGCGGATGGGCTGCTGGCTAAGCTTTGGATAGATGCAACTGCTTCCCAAGAACAATAGTTTTTGGACACCAAATTTGTAAGCACCCCATATTACATTGTTCTGGATCTTCAGATTTTCGTAGAGAAAGTCTGCGCGCAATAAATTGTTTGCAAGTATTCCACCAACTCTTGCTGCTGCCAGAAAAATGTACTCGGGCGTTTCTTTTTCCAAGAATGAAAATACAGCTTCTTCATTTGTCAATTCCAACTCCTTTCGGGTCCGGACGAGAATATTCTTATATCCGCATTCTTCTAATTTCGCTAAGATGGCAGACCCTGCCAATCCTTGATGCCCAGCCACAAAAATTTTAGCATCATTTTTCATAAATCAATTGCGTTTTGCGTTTTGTAACCTTTTGTTATCAAATACATTTCTTTTCTACGCAATTCAACATCTGCCCAAACCATTTCCTTTATAAGGTCATCCAATAAATAATTCGGTCGCCAATTCAATTTTTGCTTTGCTTTTGATGCATCGCCAATCAGCAGGTCAACTTCGGTGGGTCTGAAGTAAAGTGGATCGACCTGGACAACCACTTTTCCCACCGGTACCTGAAATTCTTCGTATTCACATTTTACAACTTGAGCCACTTCTTCTTTTCCCTCACCTGAGTATTCCAATTCTATCCCCACTTCTGCAAAAGATTTTGTAATAAATTCACGTACGGTAGCGGTAACACCCGTGGCTATAACATAATCGTCTGGCTCATTTTGTTGCAGTATAAGATACATGGCCTTTACATAATCTTTCGCGTGTCCCCAATCCCTTCGGGCATTTAAGTTACCCAAAAACAATGTGTCCTGAAGCCCGTTAGCAATGGCTGCTACGGCCCGTGTAATCTTGCGTGTAACAAAGGTCTCGCCTCGCAAAGGTGATTCATGATTGAACAAAATTCCGTTGCAGGCAAACATATTATAGGCCTCGCGGTAATTCACTGTAATCCAATATGCATATAGCTTAGCTACTCCATAAGGGCTTCGGGGATAGAAAGGAGTCTTTTCGTTTTGCGGGACAGACTGAACTAAACCGTATAACTCAGAAGAAGAAGCTTGATAAATCCTGGTTTTGTCAACGAGTTTCAGAATTCGTATGGCTTCCAGCAACCTTAATGCACCCAAACCATCTACGTTGGCAGCGTACTCGGGTGTATCAAAACTTACTTTAACATGACTCATGGCTCCCAGGTTGTAAATCTCATCTGGCTGTACCTCCTGAATAATCCTGATCAGGTTGGTTGCATCCGTCAGATCACCATAGTGCAATTTGAAAGAAACATCTTCTTCATGGAGATCCATGTAGAGATGGTCTATACGTTGTGTATTGAACAGCGAGCTTCGTCTTTTTATGCCATGAACCTCATAACCCTTGCTCAGCAACAATTCGGCAAGATAAGCACCGTCCTGACCGGTAACACCGGTTATTAATGCTCTTTTCGTCATTCGTTAAAAAATATATTTGATGTATTCACCAGATTGATAAGAGAAAATTGACCAACTAAAACAAGAAAGAGTCCGACATCTTTCAGCGGTTGAAATAAGCGATTGAAAATGATTACATCGTCAAGGAAAGGTTATCCAAACATCAAGATTAAACCAAATCAAGCACCGTTATCATGGGATAAATTTCATGGAAACAGAGTGAATAATCTACATTGCTGATTATCAGGGTAGCGCAAAAATTTTTTTCTTAACAAGGGCATCGACATGTTTTAATAATTTTTCAAAAAAAATCCCCAATGTGATTTACAGATTTAAAATTGTCCGTTTGGTGCAAGGAAAATTGTTGTGTCAAAAGTATCCTGCGCCCCTTTCAAATCGGTTAGGCCTTCAATGTTTTCTTAACATTAAGTTTATGTGTTATTCGTTAACAATCGCTGTCAAACGCCAGTATTTTATACTTTTGCTCTTTTGCATAGCGCTAAATATGAAGCAAATAATTTGTTGGTTTTTGATTTTCGTCATGATGATGTCATGCATCCCGAATAGGAAGCTCATCTACTTCAAAGATCAAGGCTTTAGCACAACACAAGCTACGGCCATACAAAACGAACCAAAGGTTTACGCTCTCCAACCTGGAGATGTAATCAATGTGAGAATCAAAACCTTGGATGCGGAATCTTCTGCTAACTTCAATATTATGCCGGATCAGGGCGTTTTCAACTTCAACGCCCCTGGACTCTATATTAATAGTTACTCGATTGATAGTGCAGGAATGATCGAACTGCCCGGAGCCGGATCTTTGAAATTAGCCGGTTTGTCAATCGATGCTGCACAGAAAAAAATAAAGTTGTCGGTGCACGAGTTTCTGAACGATGCGATGGTTATTGTAAAATTGGTAAGCTTTAAGGTCACGGTTCTTGGTGAAGTAGCGAATCCAGGATACTACTATGTGTACAGCGACCAGGCTACTATTCTGGAAGGATTAGGACTGGCAGGTGATATTACTGATTTCGGAAACCGCGAAAATATTACCCTTGTCCGCCAATCCGATTCGGGATCAGAAGCAATCCTTCTTAATCTGCGTGATTCCGATATACTCCGGTCAGAGTTTTATTATCTAAGCCCAAACGATGTAATCTATGTGCAGCCGCTTAAGGCAAAATCAAAACGGAGCAATATTGCCACGTTGAACATACTCTCGGTCTTTTTCGCGGCAGTTACTGCCACGGTATTGGCGCTTAACTACATAGACGACAAGTAACATGGAAAACACAAACAGAGAAAAAGACTATGTGAATCTGAAAAAAGTGTTCGACCAGCTTGTTGCACATTGGGTCTTTTTCGTTATCAGCCTTGTTATCTGCCTTACCCTTGCGATATTCTATTTAAAAACAACATTGAAGCTCTACGAAGTAAAGGCTTCTTTGCAACTTCAAGATCAAAGCCTGACAGATAAGGGAACCGCCAAGGAAAAATTTATCAGCGGACTCGAATTACTCGAAGGAGGCTCTGAATTGGAGGATGAAATTGGTGTCTTGTCTTCTTATAGCATGATTGAAAGAGCGCTGAGGGAGGTTGACTTTACTGTATCTTATTATACCTACTTTGATAATCTTGGATTTGTAGGAAAAAAATTAAATGAAGAAGTCTATCCAGATGTATTTTCCATCAAACCCGATTACACCAGGCCGCAGGTTGTTGATGTACCCATTTACATTGATTTTCCAGACGCCCAACACTATAGAATAACTGTAAATCATGATCATGCTGATCTCTTTGATCTGAGCAAGCAGCAAGTAGTTCAAAAAGACATCTCGGTTTCAATCGATCAAGTTCTCAGGATTGATCAGCCCTTTATTCACGAATCACTTTCGTTCATCGTGAAGATTGACTCCTCTGAAACTGAAATGGTGGAGCAAGGTATCTTTTTTAAAATTAACAGCCTGGAGACATTAACAAAAGAATACGCTAACAAATTGAAGATAGCTACTCTTTCTAAAGAGTCTAATATTGTCAACCTCACCAGTTATGGAGCCGTACCTGAAAAAGAAATCGACTTTATAAACAGCCTCGCCAGGGTGTACATAGAAAATGACTTCCAGAAAAAGAATCAACTAGGAATAAAAACCATTGAATTTATAGACCGCCAACTGAACACAGTTCATGATTCCCTGACCACTGCTGAAGGTAACCTGGAGTCATTTCGAACATCGAATCAGATCATTGATATATCGGTAACTGCCGAGGACCTCAACACGCAACTGCAAGCGTTAGAACAAGAACGGGCACAGTTAAAAATTCAGCAAGAATACTTTAAGTATACGTTGTCCTTTATACGAAAAAATGAAAATGCGATCGATGTGATTACACCCTCATCGGTCGGTATAAACGACCCCTTCCTGAACAATTTACTCATCCAGTTATCGGAACTCAATAAGGAAAAAATAGATAAATCATATAGCTCGAAAGGTAGCAATCCGGTGGTGCGGGTCATTGAAGAAAAAATCCAGAACACTAAAAAAGCGTTGATGGAGAACATCGAAAATCTCATCAACTCAACAGACATTGCGTTGCAGGAAAATCAAAGACGTGTCAATCGTTTACAAGTTCGGGTGAGAACCCTTCCCCAAAGCGAACGCGATCTGATTAACATTCAACGAAAGTTTTCACTGAACGACAACATTTATAACTACCTCCTTCAAAAACGAGCCGAGGCTGGCATCGCATTAGCCTCCAACCTGCCGGACAAGAGCATTGTTGACCCGGCACGCCAAGTGAGTAAAGATCCAGTATCTCCGAATTCAATTTTAATACTGCTGGCCGGTGTACTTACAGGTTTAACTATTCCGGTTGTACTCATCATCGTTTCGCAGTTTTTGAATGATAAAATACACGATAGACGTGAACTTGAAAAAATAACGGATCTGAAAGTGATTGCTACCCTCAGCTCCTTTCCAAAAGCAAATCATAAACTCGTGGTACACAATGAGTCACCGATCGCCAGGGAAGCTTTCAGGTTTCTGGTCATTAACCTGAAACAACTCTATAATTTGGATCAACATAAAGTAATTGGTTTCTCATCCACACAGCAGGGAGAAGGTAAAACCTTTTGCGCCATGAATACGGCAGCCGTATTTGCTTCCATTGGAAAAAAAACATTGTATGTGGATGCCGACCTGCTGAAGCGTAAAAAAAATAACCTTCTTGGAAATGGCCAATCGAACGGCAAAGAAAGCGGTGACCTCTACCACTATCTCACCACCGAAATCTCCTGGCCAAGTATCATTAAATCAACGTCCTTAAAAAATCTGTACACCATACCCGCAGGGTATGTAGATCAGAAAACCAATAACCCAATCTCCTCCAATGAAGATAAACTCGATCAGCTTTTTCGCCATGTAAGAACTCAGTTTGACGTCATCATTGTCGATACGCCACCCCTCACCATGGTATCTGACTATTATTCCCTCACCAAATATTTTGACATTAATTTGCTGGTAGTGCGCTATAACAATACCGAGCGCAGGCTATTGGAAGAAATTGTTCCGGCTATTAAACTGAAAGGGCTTAAAAATGTTGGGCTTATATTCAACGATGTAAGCATAACGAAGATGAAGGAGTATGGCCTGACGCATTATGAGCAGAGTTGATGTTAACATATAGGTCTTTGCGCTAATTGGCGTTTTGTATTCTGAGAAGAGAAGTTAGGGCATCTGGTACTTTTCTCCTCTCCAACATAATCTCGTTTAGTATTTGACTCACTGGAAATGAGCGGTGTTGCCGAAAGTCAATACAAGCAAGCAATTCACGCTGGCCTTCCGGGCTCATGGAGTAGCAGTATTCTGACAATCCGATCGTCTCAAAAAAAGAACTTATTTTTGAAGAAACAGAAATCGCTACTGTCGGGACATGATGATTCATGGCAAGAATAGCTGCGTGCAAACGGGAGGCTACTGCCAGATCGATCTCTTCAAGAAAATTCTCCAGTTGTTTCAACCCATCAGGATGAAAAAAATTGACCCGCTCTTGAAAACCCCTATAAATTCGTTGCATGAGAAGTTTATCTTCCTGGTTTCCAGTTGTAAACAACGTAATGGCATAGTGCTTAGTCTCCAGCAAATGTGCAATCAACGCTCGTAAAAAGCTTTCGTACCTTTTCTCTTGCTCCGCTTCAGGCATCATAATATTGATAGCGATTGCATGCGAATTCCCTTTTTTGTTCAATTTTTTTAGAGCTGAAAAATCGAGAGCAAAATCACCGAATAGGGTTATGGGGCGGCTCACCAGACCCTCTAATGCCTTACGAGTAGCATGATCACGAACCGAAACAATTTGAGCCTGACGCACAAAGTCACGGACAATGCGTTCGGCCAGTCCTGAAAATGAAGACGATGAACTGCACCCCAGACAAACCAAGGGTAGCGATGTGTTTCTGGAAAAGCTTGTTATAAAATACAGTGGCGTAAGGAAATTACGGTATTGTTGATTGAGGAGATCGCCCCCTCCTACTATAATAATCCGGCATTGGAGCAACTGAGGTCTCAAGACTCTCCACCGGAGCCAATTTCTGATGAGTCTCAGGCTGTGTTCAAAATAAGGAAGGCCTTTTTTTAATGCCCTTAATTTTGTTTTCGAAGTAGGCTTGCGATCGACCTTCTGAATCTGTCGCAATCTTGCTGTGCGATGTAATTGCTGAAATACTTCATCCGATTGCTTTACATGGGTAATTTCTCCCAGGTACACCATGCTGCCCAGCGCAAATAGTTTCACGTTGAATCCAATCCCGATAAAATATTGCACTGCGTGTCTACCAATTGCCTGATCACCCAGGTTCGTGGTGTTCCACTCACCAAAAAGGGCAACAAAATCAGTTTGTTCTGTTGGTTCCATGAAAGTTTTCAGCGAAAGTCGGGTGCACTTAAATCAGAAAAAATTCACGAGTATACTCTTTTAAAAGGCCAGCAGGTGTCCCCAGTTGATCGGTTGGATAATTACCTCTGGGTTTGATAAATCCGCTAACGGTGCTCGTAGGATTTCACCATCATCAAGATGGTTGTAATTTCTTCCCTTCGAATTCATCCAATAGAGATAACCATTTTCTTCGTCTATCATCATATCCGTTATCAATACCCCTGCACCACGCTCCGTTGTCAGGGCTGTACGAATTGACTTATCCTTTACGTCATACACCAAAATGCTGGTATTGCCAACATTGGGAGTATCTCCTATGTAAACTTTTTGATTGACTTCATCGATAACAAAAGTCCTGGGACCATTCAAGCCATTATCCGGGCCCAAAAAAATTTCTGGTTCACCGCCCGAAACATTAGCCGTATAAATACTCAATGAATTATTTTCTATCCAGTACAACCGGCTACCATCCTTACTAAGGGATATCCCGAAAGGTTCTGGTCGATTCTTGAACAACACCTCAGTCTTGGTGGTATCGGTTAATGTTTTTCGGATAATCTTATTTTCTTTACAGACGTAAGCGTATTGATTCTTAAAATCCCATGCTACATCCAATACGCCATCGCCTACGAACATCAAAATCTCCTGTTTCAATGTATCGGATTTTTTTTCTAAAGTACCTCTTTGAAGGTAGCCGAAAAAATTAGCCCAATAAGCGGTGTTGTTTTGTTGGTCAATCTGCAGACCTCTTGGGTGAGAATCTTCATACAATTCTTTAACCTGAAGATTCCCGTTCGGCATGATTTCTCCTTTCGTAATCATATGCGTGGTGAAATACATGGTCCGTACCTTCTGAGGAGTAGATTGGAGTTTGAACGGTCTTGTGTTGGAATAGTATGTATCGTCTGTGGAGGAAACACGTACCTGTACGTTGGGATCCTCAAACCTCGGAACAATTACTTCAATGCTGGTGAGCGAAGTTAACAGGATAGAGTCAGCCGGTGCATTACCAAACCAGACCTTCACAGCAGAGTCTGGAAAATTTTTACCATATAAGATTACACGCGTGCCTGCCAATGCCTGCGCTGGTGAGATCGTATCTAACTGGTAAGGCGAGTTGCCTGCCTGCATCTCAGAGCCTGAACGCTCGCTTGAACAGGCCGTAATGAATGTGAAAAGGATTAAAATATAAATACCGTATTTCATGGCTTTAGAAAAGTTGATAGAAGTAAATTCTTGAAGGAGCAAGTATACAGGACAATTATTGCCGTTCTGTTAACGCAGTATTAATAAAACCATCGCGCTGGAATACTGGATAAGCATCGTCCCCAACAGGTTTATCGTAGCCAAATGTTATGATGTCCTGATAGTAGGCCTGGTAAATGGCATCAATTGATTTTTTGGTATAGTAAGGATAAAAATCATTATCGGCACGACTTCGGTTTTTGTGGGAGATTTTTTCTTCGATGCCAAGATGCCTGCATATGATTCCAAAATCACGATCAATCTTTTCCATTTTACCGATGAAGTCCATCAGGCAGATGTCATCATCGTAAAATGCCTCTCGTTGAAGGTGGAGATCGTGGTTGATCCTCCAGTCAATATACTCATCGAAATTGTTCATCTTTTTGATGAGCCTGTGCTGCACGTGGCTGGTAGTTTTCAGCATAAAGGTGTACAACGATACCTGCCAATCCCACGGATTACGGACAAAACCAAACTTGTAATACGATTCAAAAATTCCCGATCCCTTCATTTTGTCTCGTAATTGGGAAGCTGTGAGGTGCCAGGGAAATGGATCAGGGTAGTGTTTTGGTAAAATGCCTGCTCGTTTTGCCAACTTTTCAGTTGCATTCAACTTACGCCCATCCAAAGTATACTTCGATAAGACATCGTTCACACTGTTTCCAGCTACTTTATAATTGTGGATAAAAATGAACTTCTTACTGTGGGATACAAGCATAGAATTTCTATTTACGGGGAAAGGTACATCCGTTACCAAGCTAAACAGGTTACCACACGGTTAACCATTTGTTAGATATTCGACTTCATCAATGTTGCACTTCAGAAGAATCTGACATAATATTTGGGAAACATGAACGCAATGGTAAAACCTCACCCCATCCAGGCTTTTCAATAACTGAAAGATTTGAATCACCCCTCTCCAAATGGAGCAGGGTAGCACAAACTTTATGGTAGCACGAGATTAAATGGGTAAAGTTAATCCCGCTCAAAAACATCGAGATACCGTCCATTCTTGATTCCTGAAA
>JANNQJ010000368.1:0-2605 GCA_031400675.1 Cyclobacteriaceae bacterium | reverse complement strand
TCAATTTTAAATTGAAACATGCCATCAATTTCCTGCAGGAAGGCGCTAAAGTAAAGGCGACTGTGTTTTTTGCCGGAAGAACGATTGTGTACAAAGAACGTGGAGAGATCTTGCTATTGAAGTTTGCGCAGGGATTGGAAGAGCATGGGAAAGTGGAGTTAATGCCTAAACTGGAAGGAAAGCGGATGTCGATGTTTGTGATACCGAAACCGAAGAAGTAATTGTTTAATAGTTTATAAAATGCCTAAAGTAAAAACCAAATCAGGAGCGAAGAAGCGATTCAAAGTTACCGGTACCGGTAAAGTAAAGCATAAGCGTGCGTACAAGAATCATATCTTAACCAAGAAAGGAACCAAGCAAAAAAGACGCCTGGGAAAGAAAGCAATCGTGAAAGCGGAAGACATGAAGAACGTAAGGTTCATGATTCCTCACGCATTATAAAACCTCACCCTAAATCCCTCTCCAAATGGAGAGGGACTTTAAGTGAAATAGGTAAATGTTTAACCCGATTGTTGAGCAACTAAGATTCCGAAGATTCGGAACGCCAACAGTCAAAAATGTAAAAAGAAATGCCAAGATCAGTCAACAGTGTTGCCTCGCGCGAAAGAAGAAAGCGCATCTTAAAACTGGCCAAAGGGTACTTTGGTCGTAAGAAAAATGTTTGGACCGTTGCGAAAAACGCAGTCGAGAAAGGTCTCGTGTATGCGTACCGCGATAGAAAGCAAAAGAAAAGAGAATTCAGAGCTATTTGGATTCAACGTATTAATGCAGGTGTTCGTCCACACGGCTTAAGCTACTCATCCTTTATTGGAAAGCTTAAGAAATCAGGCATTGACCTGAACCGCAAAGTGCTGGCCGACTTAGCCATGAACCACCCGGAAACATTTACAGAAGTGGTGAACAAAGTGAAATAAGAAATTGAAAGGGGCGAAAGCCCCTTTTGTTTCATATGACCAAATCAAAAAAGATATTCTTAGCACTGGCGGTGCTTTTCTTCGCGTTGCTCTTCTATGCCAGCTACGATATTTCCACCCGTACTACCTTTCCGGGCTCCAAGCCACAACTGAAAGAACGGATTGAGGGTACTTACCTTAAAAAAGACACCCTTGCTGTCGATTCTACAAGTGGAATAGAGCCGAAATAGGTCTTTCACCCGCGGTATTGGCAATTCGTCCGTTAAAATTACAGATCACCGATTCGATCATGATGGTTTGTAAGCCACACATTACTTTTATTTCAGATTAAAGCCAACTATAGACAATGATTATCCCCCGTGGTCAAGGACTTCGGGGGATTTTCTGTTTTAAGGACTCCCCTAATAAACCACATCATGCCGGCTGTTCCGGCATCCCCGCTGCTTTAATGGAGATCGCGGCATCCGCCAGTAGTCGGACAAGCAGGGCCGCGAAGGAGTAATTTTTTTAGAAGTAAATTTGGGATCCGTGGCAACCCTTTCTTGCCAGGCTTCGTCTTGTGGAAGATTTTCTAAACCCCGTACCCTCTATGCAACTACTCCTTCAGGGTTGCAAAAAAAACGACCGAGAGAGTCAACGACTGCTCTATCAGCATTACTACGGTTATGCGATGAGTATTTGTGTGCGCTACTGCCGGTCGTATGAGGAGTCGAAGGAGATTGTGAATGATGGTTTTATGAAGGTGTTTAAGAAATTAGATCAGCATGAAACGGAGTCATCCTTTAAAGCCTGGCTTCGCAGAATTATGATCAACTCAGCGATCGATCATTATCGCAAAGAAGTGAAACACTATCATCATGCAGAACTTGAAAAGCAAATATTGCCGGGAACAGCCAGCAACAGTGCGCTGGATGATCTTTCGTATGCGGAGTTAATCGGGATGGTTCAAAGATTGTCACCTGGCTATCGTGCCGTGTTTAACCTGCATGTGATTGACGGATTTACACATGAAGAAATTTCAGGGATACTTGGGATATCAGAAGGCACATCAAAGTCAAACCTGATGAAAGCCCGTGAGAACTTGAAGATGATGTTAGAGAAAATGAACAGAAGAGATTTGTATTCGAAATATGTCTGACAACGAATTAGATAATTTATTTAAAGAAGCTGCCGAAGGATTTAAGGCACCTCAGGATTCATCTGTATGGCAGGATATGGCCGGTAGATTGGATCAGGCAGGTGTGACTACTTCTGCTTTTTGGAATTGGAAGTCCATCTCAACAATGGCGGTAGTGGGAGCAGTTAGCGTGAGCGTGGTTTTGTATTTTTTGAGAAGTGAACCCAATCTTCCGAAAGCTAAGGATGAAATTGTTTCAAATCAATCTGTTGAAGGAGTAGCACCTGAGAAGGCTGTTGAGAATACATTAGCTGAAACTAATTCCACTTCATCCCATCATGGAAAAGCGATAGCTGAGGAGAGTAGCAAAAAAGAAAGTGATACTCAAACAACGGTAACAAAAGAAAATTTAAATAATCATGCCACAAAAGCAGAAGTTGGTAACACTGAATATTCTCAAGGAAGAGGAAAAGTAATCCAAAACAGCAATGAATTAAAGAAACCTGTTCGGGTATCAGGCGAAGAAATTTCTTCTCTTGCTGCTGTTCAAGTATCCGCAGTTGGGACTCAGGCC
>JANNQJ010000367.1:0-2672 GCA_031400675.1 Cyclobacteriaceae bacterium | reverse complement strand
GGCTTTAGCGACCTGCTGCGTTCTGTCCCACACACCAAAACTAAATTATGAAACTAAAACTACAATGCAACACTGAACCAGCACTATGGCACATGCATTTTGTTGTGTGGCGTTTTATCTTGCTCTTCTCCTTTTAAAATTGTCCAACATGTCTTTGTAAAATTGCTTGTCGGATAACTTTGTCGCAAGAATGAAATATTTCTCTGCCTCGTCAAAATAGTTTCGAGGTGATAGTTCAAGATAGAGTCCAGCCATTAAAGCATAGGTGGCTTTTTTAATGTCGCAAGGATAGGGATATTCTAAACCTACTTTTGAAAACTCCTTAAACTTGATAGGGCCGTAATTCACTCTACTCAACGAGTCTGAAATGATTAGAATTAAATTTTTGATGCCATTTTGTCCCGCTATCAGGTTCGTTTCAATTGTCAGTTCATTTTCTGTGGTCGAATATGTCTTTGCTAGAATTTTGGGTGTATTCAGAACCTCAACTTTATATGTCTTTGAGTCGGTCGGTCGCCATTTAATGCATATGTCACCTGAGTAATTTAAGGTTTGTGCCGTAAATCTTGGAGGATAGATAATCTCTAAATCAAAATGACAATCCATGCAAGACCCTGTTATTTGAAGTTTATGTTTTCGCCCTTCAATTGCCTTTGAAATAAAAAGATGTTCGATGCTGGGTTCAACTAATTTCCTTATCTGGTTTTTCTTTTTTTGTTTTTCTTCAGGAGGAACAAGTAAATTTTGTAGACCCTTAATGACTAAAGTTGTGTCTTTATCTATTTCGATTGGGAATCCGGTGTAATGAACCAGGGATAGAGTCCCCCCATTCTCAATAGTCAAAACATCGTCTATACTAATCCTGTCTAGACTTTTGACGGTTTGTCCCAGTTTATTTTTTGTATTCTCTGCATAAAGAATCTGAAATGGCTGAATTAAATCATTGTTAATTCTTTGTCCAAAAGAGTTAATTGTTTGAAGAAGGGTCAGTATAGTTATTATGTACCTCATTTGTCCTGATAAAATGACACACAACGTGCGTGTATGAAACGTAGCGCGGCATAGGAGCTAAAGCCGAATGACGAAGGAATGGCTTTAGCGACCTGCTCCGTTCCGTCCCACGACACCGAACGAAATTAAAAAACTAAAACTACAATGCAACACTGAGCCAGCGCTATGTTTTATACACTTTGTTGTAGGCAGTCTTACTTACTCGTCTGTGAATTTGATTGAATATTCTTTTTTGCAATCTTCATTACTCCTGTAACGATGTCAATAAATCGTTGACTTTCAAATATTTTTGTCAATATTGTCTTTAGTTCAATCACGTCCTTTGCTATCACCTTTTCCTTGTACCACATTTTCCTTTGAAATACATTTTCGAATATTGATTCCTCAATCGCCAGATGAATTGGAGCGAGTTCAACATTGTAACCCAATGTGAGAACTTTAAGTCGATAGCTCTTAACATGTTGGCTTCTTAAATGAACGTTAAACTGAAAGTCATTGTCGAGATAGCTCGAAATAAAGCCAAGTTCGTCCGCTGGGGTGATTGTCATTTCCACCAGGCCCTTTGTCGCCTTTCCAAAGCCTTCAATGGAAGCCTCAGCAATTTTCTCGGGATACTCTTTTGGCGACTCTGTAAATTCTTTCCATTCCATGGTCAAGCTATTTTAAATTCATACAATATAGGAAGATGATCCGACCCTTCGACTGAGTTATCTGCAATGTTAAAAAAAGTATAGTTGTCACTCTTTTCAATAACCTCAATCCGCTCGTCAATTATCTGATTCTTTAGATATTGACTTACCAGAACTTGATCAAGATAATGGAATTCCAATATGTCATAGGACGCGCCAGAAGGTCTCTTGTAGTATTTTGTTCCGGGAAAATTCTTCCTTGAATACAATTGCCAAGTTGGATTATAATAAGAAGCCTTCCGCTTTCCAAGGTGCGTAATCTCTCCTTTAGCTTTGACGCTATTAGTTGCCAAAAAGCCATCAAAATCAATCATGGGCTTTTCGAACGGGTTAACATTAAAATCTCCAATGAATAGGATATTTGTGTCAAGTGAACTTCCTATTTCAGCGTCAACACTTGTTCTAAATTCTCTAATAAATTCTTTTAGAGAGTCCATATGCTGAAATAGTAAAGAAGGCAGATGAACAGAAATAAGATATATTTTTAAGTCCTTGATAAACACTGCTGAATAATATCTTGATTGTAATGAAAGTTCAATATCAAAGTCAAATCTTTTGATAATTTTAACCCTTTCGCAACCAGGGTTCGGAAAGAACTGATAGTTAATTTTTGTCAACTGACTCTCTTGCGCGACTATTACATTCTCATCTGTCTCTGCAAGGAACATAATTTCGGGGGACTCTTTTGCTAAGAGATCCAAAACTCTGTCGAGGTCCTTAATGTCTTTAGTGTTCCAATAGATACTTTTCATACTTTAAATTGAAACCCATCCTGTCCCGTAAGATTGCCTACAACGTTTGTGTTTATGCAGTGTGGGGAATAGGAGGGCTTAAAAATGAAGCGCAGCGGAATGTTAAGCCCGACCTGCTCCGAAATGTCCCCCGTGACCAAACTAAATTTTGAAACATAAACTTTAATTTAACACCATACCCCCAAAGTGCATATACATTTTGTTGCCAGACGTATGGTCA
>JANNQJ010000366.1:0-19342 GCA_031400675.1 Cyclobacteriaceae bacterium | reverse complement strand
CTTACGCCCAACGCAAACGGCTTGGCTTCTATCAGAATTTTCTTTTGATGCAATAACTGAAAAATATCACGTGCCGAATGACCTGTAGCCAAAATCACTGCTTCGCCATGAATCAAATCGCCCGACTGGGTACTTACGCCTCGTATTACGTCATCCTTTAAAATGAAATCAACTACTTTGGTATTGAAATGAACCTCTCCTCCCGCATCAAGGATACTCTGACGGATTTCAGTAACAAGCTTGGGTAACTTATTCGTACCGATATGCGGGTGTGCGTCAAAAAGAATTTCATCTTTAGCCCCATGTGCTACCAGAATTTCAAGAATACGATTTACGTCTCCCCTTTTCTTTGATCGGGTGTAAAGCTTTCCATCCGAATACGTGCCCGCACCGCCTTCACCAAAACAATAGTTTGATTCAGGATTTACGATATGTTCTTTGTTAATGGCAGCTATGTCACGCCTGCGAGCTTGTACATCACTGCCTCTTTCAAGAATCATTGGTTTAATTCCATGCTCTATTAACCGTAATGCAGCAAATAACCCCGCAGGCCCCGAACCAATTATAATTACTTGCTTTGAATTGCTAACATTCTTAAAATCTTTTGAATACCCAATTAGTGGTTTCTTTTCCTCAACAGGAATAATTTCACAAACAACCCGTACAATTACTTTCCTGGCGCGTGCATCAATGGATCGTTTGACAGGTTTTACGTAGATATCTCCATCTTGCTTAATACCAAGTTTTTGGTATAAGGTAGATTGAAAAAGTTCTTCGTTGAATGCCTCCTCAGGCGCTAAGATTAATTCTTTGGTTTGTATCATAAGAAGGTATCTATCCTTCAATTATTGAACCCGAATGTACGGCTTCCTATCGGCTCGAGAAAACGTGCCCCAGGTTCAAACCCACATGAACACTGGTTACAAATTTTGATTGATTCACATTTTCAAAAAAGCTCTCATACGCTGGTTGCATATCCACTGAACGGTATCCTGCATCAAGCGAGCCAAATAGATCAATGGTGAAGCCGCTGGAGTTATTTCGTTGCATCAGGCGGTACCCAAATAAAATACCATACTCAATACGCTGCTCGGAGGCACTGATTGTAATCACATTATCAGGCTGTGGCTCAACATTCGTAAAGTGTCCAAAATTGGTGAACCTCAACTCCTGACCAAAATACCACATGCCAATCTTCACCGGATTATAAAATTTTTGTTTGATCGCAATAGTGTAACCACGTTCGTACTGCTTTCCTGTTGGAATACTCTCATCTTCTTGAAAAAAAGGATCGCGAATGCCGATGAATTCAAATTCGTGACCCAGACGCTCTTGAGAATAAAATTCTATTCCCATTGGAAATCGTCCGGCAAATACCAATACGGGATTACCACCTAAAATCACACCCCTGAATTCATTGGCGCGCGCATCAAAATAAGTGAACCGAGCTTCTTTCTTTTTAGGAATCAAAACTTGTGGCCCTTCGTAGGAGACGACATCATGGCCAATTTTCTTCTGATCATAGAAGGGTTTATAGTATCCAGATAACTTTCCATCGCGGTCATAAATTTCCCACGTACCGGTTTTTCGATTGTTATCAATTACTCCTTTTGTTTGCAGCGCTCCTCCCGGATAGTATCCTCTATATGTTCCTTTTCCATGTACAAATTCGCATGTGCCCTCCAATTCTCCGCCTTCAAAAAAGAATTCCCATTTTCCATGCTTCTTATTGTCAACAATGTT
Organism: Cyclobacteriaceae bacterium; assembly: GCA_031400675.1. Taxonomy (GTDB): domain Bacteria; phylum Bacteroidota; class Bacteroidia; order Cytophagales; family Cyclobacteriaceae; genus UBA2336. The sequence goes on along the minus strand of JANNQJ010000366.1, from coordinate 17,599 downwards.
GCCCTTTACTTTCAGCTTTCCGCTTTTATGATATTCACGATATTCACCTGTACCCATATCATACTTCACCTCACTCATTATAATACCATTGTCAGTGAAGGAATTCCAGTAACCGTTCTTTTGTCCACCCAGGTATTCGCCTGACGCACTGACAGAACCGTTCTCAAAATAATATTCCCACTTACCCGTAGGTTCACCATTTTCGAATGTTCCTTTTGATGATATCTGTCCGGTAGGAAAATAACTCAGCCATTCTCCGCTTTTCTTCCCTTCGACATAATCGCCTTCGCTTTGCAAGGTTCCATCTTCCGCAAAATATCGCCATCGTCCCACGTTCTTGGTTCCCATCTTAGGTCCCTCGCCTTCAACTTTACCCGTATGATTATATTCCGCACAACGACCATAATCTTCTTCGTATTCTACATCACCTTTTAGCAAGCCATCCTCATAATAAAATTTCCATATACCATGGCGCTTGCCGTTTTTATATTCCCCTAATTCTTTAACCTGACCATTTTCATAAAATGTTTTCCATTCACCTTCTTTATTCTTTCCATAAATTATTCCCTCCATGCTTTTCGCACCATCTTCAAAAAAGTATTCCCAAAAACCATTATTAGTACCTTTAAAAAGCATGCCTCGCATTTTCAGGTTTCCAGTTTCGAAGTAAAACTCCCACACACCTGTGGTTTCGTCATTCGTGAACTCACCTTTTGATTCGATGTTGCCGTTGAGGTAATAGGAAGTATAGCGACCGTGGACCACATTTCGAAGGGTATCTCTTACCTGATACACTTCCTTCAGATTTTTTTTGGCTGCGTCATGATAAGATTGTCGTGTAAACCCTTGCGCAAAGAGGTTTATATTGGCAGAAACCAAAAATAATACTATAATAAATAGAGTGCTTTTCACTTCCTGCAGTTTAACAGGATAAATTTACGCAGAAATGATGAAAGGTATAGAGGAATAAGGGTACAAGGTATAGTTTCATATTCCCTTATACCCCTACCCCCTCTTAAACGCGGCACTCCCCCACTGAGCAATTTCTTCTTCACTCCACAATTCAGGAAAGAAAATGATCTTTTGAAAACGGGGTGGTAAATACTTTTGCCAGTTGGTTCCTCCTGTAGCTTTAATATCCTCAGGATCTTTTTGCAAATAGTGACCAGCAGAGCGCATATGTGCCAATGGCCACAACACGTTCGATAACGTATCAAATTCACGGAGCCGCTTGATAACTTCTGCATTACCCTTGAAGTGGCGTTGATAGATCGCTTTGAGATTTTGCTCTTTGTACTTCAGTCCCAGTTCACGAAACTCGGCCATGTATTTAGCCTCAAACTGCTGAAGGGTCAATGTCTTCTTTCCGGAGGCAAGTTCTGTGGCACCGCTGCGCCAATAAAGTTTTTCTAACTGCTGATCAATACTATCTCGATCTACTGTAGAACGATCTTGTAAACCAACCAGATTAATCATATCCGTGGAACAAATTTCAATCAATCTATACTGCGCTGACTGAAAACCGCTGGCCGGCAACAGTGCCATTCTAAATTTCAGAAACTGTTCCTTCTCCATTCCATTCACCATGATTTCGAAGGAATTTTCAAGATGGCGGAAATACCGGATTACCCGATCCAGTCGCTCGATAAAAAAAGTCTCGGTAAGCTTTTTGTTCTCTGCAATCTGTTCTATCTCCCAAAGGATCAACCTGAAATAAAGTTCAGTGATCTGATGATACATGATGAATACTTTTTCATCCTTAAAACCGGTCTTGGGAGTCTGTAGACTCAACAGAGTATCTAAATGAATGTAATCCCAATAGGTCAGATAATCGGAATACAACAATCCATCGAGGTAGGAAGATAAGTCCTGACCCATCACTGCATACTTCTCCTGAAGCTTCTTTAGTTGATCTTGCAATTCGTATTGTTTATCCATGTGGGATACGGGTATAAGGATATAAGGTATTTGGTCATAAAGTATAAGCGATATACCTTTACACCCTATATCCTATATCCTTATCTCCTGTTATTAAATTTGCATCGCAATTAAACAAAATCCTATGTCTTCCCATATGGCAACCGCAGAAGTAAAAGCAAAAAAATCATTAAAACAGGATTTATACGACCATCCTGATTTTTATGCCATTGATAGCTTGTTAACAGAAGAGCATAAACTGGTACGCAGTTCGGTGCGCGATTTCGTAAAACGTGAGATCAGTCCGTACATCGAAGATTGGGCTCAACGTGCGCATTTTCCGTATGAAATCGTAAAGAAATTTGGAGATGTGGGGGCCTTCGGTCCTACCCTTCCGGTTGAGTATGGTTGCGGTGGCATGGACTACATTTCGTATGGCATCATCATGCAGGAAATTGAACGCGGTGATTCAGGTATGCGCTCGACCGCTTCCGTTCAAGGTTCATTGGTGATGTATCCCATCTACAAATTCGGTAACGAACAACAACGTAAAAAATATCTTCCCAAGTTGGCTTCAGGAGAATGGTTGGGATGTTTTGGATTGACTGAACCCGATCACGGCTCCAATCCTTCTGGAATGGTGACCAACTTTAAAGACAAAGGCGATCATTACTTATTGAATGGTGCCAAGATGTGGATCTCCAATTCACCGAAAGCAGATGTAGCAGTTGTTTGGGCAAAAAATGAAGAAGGAAGAATTCACGGGTTAATTGTTGAGCGTGGCATGCCTGGATTCACTACACCAGAAACCCATGGAAAGTGGTCGCTGCGTGCAAGTGCAACTGGTGAGCTTGTATTTGATAATGTGAAAGTTCCAAAAGAAAATTTGTTGCCAAATAAAAGCGGCTTAGGTGCACCCATGATGTGCCTCGACTCTGCCCGCTACGGAATAGCCTGGGGAGCAATTGGTGCAGCTATGGATTGTTATGATTCTGCCAGAAGATATGCCATGGAAAGAATTCAATTCGGAAAACCGATTGCCTCCTTCCAACTTACACAAAAGAAGTTAGCAGAAATGCTCACCGAAATCACAAAAGCACAGTTACTCAACTGGAGATTAGGAACGCTCATGAATGAAGGAAAGGCAACCACACCTCAAATCTCACTTGCAAAACGAAACAATGTTCACGTAGCATTAGAGATCGCTCGTGAGGCGAGGCAAATACATGGTGGCATGGGCATTACGGGAGAGTACCCCATCATGCGCCACATGGCCAACCTTGAATCGGTACTCACTTATGAGGGTACACATGATATTCACTTGCTGATTTTAGGAAAAGAGATTACTGATATACAGGCGTTTGTTTAATTGTCAGAACACGATTTACTTGATTTTAGGACTGACAGGATGTGGCTGAACAAGCTTTTTATTATAAAGCCTTTTAAATTCTAGGCTTAAACCACCAAAATTTATAAGTAAACCATCTGCCATATTATACGCCTCTAAATAATTTATTGCCTGCGCCTTGTTAACATCTAATATTTTCTCAATTGCTTTCAACTCTACCATCACACAACCTTCAACAAAAAAATCAACTCTTCGAGTACCTATTTGCTCTTCATGGTAAAATATTGGCATTTCCATTTCTCGTTCAAAAGATAAATTAACTAATCTCATTTCAATCGCTAAGGCCCGTTGATAAATAACTTCCTGAAACCCGTTACCAAGTGTATTATGGACACGCATTGCACAGCCAATTACTTTGTGTGTTATTTCATCAATAGCCATCCTGAAAATTATTTAATCCTTTTAATCGTGTTCAGACATCAATCCTCCACATACGCAGCAAGCGTAATCCGTTGAACAGGATTTTGCGGGTCACTTGAATAGATAGTAACAGACTTTTGTTGAGTTCCTTTGCGGTCTTGTGGATTAAATGAAATTTTAATGGTTGCACTCGCACCTGGCTTCAATGTTTTTTCATTAGCCTCAGTTGTAATGCATGTACAATTACTTTGAATGGCTTTCAGTTGAAGATTCGATTTTCCAGTATTCAAAATTAAGACTTCCTTCATTGAGGATTGATTCTGCTTTATTCTTCCAAAATCAACAGTGGCTGCCCCAATCTGAAGTTTGGGTGCTTTTGCTGCCGCTTCTGGAGTTAGCGTAGGAAAATAATCTTCCAAGGTAGCAAACACTGCAAATGATTTCTTAGGCTGAGCTTCATCATCCGTATGAAGGGTTACGTTATCGGATTGAAACCCGTAATCATTTTTTATTTTTCCATTGTAACTTAATTTGATAATTCCCTTCTCGCCCGGTGCCAGTATTTTGGGTTCAACATTTACCCGGATATATGCCGGACCGTCAAACTTATTTAGGTATGTGATTGATTTTGCCCCGCTGTTCATAATTGGAAACTCGCGAACCACGTATTCATCCTTTAGAAAAATTTTTCCCAGATTAAAAGAGGAAGTTTTAATCCTCCAGTTCCCGTTAATACCACTAAACTCGGTATGTACTTCTGCACTCTCCGTTATAACTGATCCTTTTATCTGCAGTACGATAGGATTTCCGTCTGCATCGGTAGTTACCGTAAGTGACTTAGTAAAGTATCCGGGTCGTCCTTTAGGATCGAAGCGCGCCTGAATAAACCCGGTTTTTCCCGGCTGGACAGATTCTTTTGTCCAGTCGGGTGTTGTGCAACCGCACGAAGGTTTCACGTTCAATATCTTAACCGGACGGTCAGAGAGGTTGGTAAACTGAAATTGATGAGTTACTGGGCCAGCTTTCTCAATTACCTCACCAAAGTCAAAAGTCTCCTCTTTAAATTGGAGTGGCTTTGCCACTTGTGCAATGGACGGCACAACCAACAGAACAAAACTCACTATAGCCAGGCATTTCCTCATTTTCATAATTTTACGTTCTGCAAAAGTAAAACATATTTCAATTCACTTATTTTATTTTACTTGCGCCTACTATGACGCGTATTTTAACGGGAATACAGAGCAGCGGCCGGCCTCACCTGGGTAATTTGTTGGGTGCCATCATCCCTGCCATCAAGTTATCCAGACAAACGGGTAACGATTCATTCTTTTTCATTGCCGATTTACACTCACTAACAACGATAAAAGACGCTAAAACGCGTGTAGACAATGTAAATGCTGTAGCCGCAGCATGGCTTGCCTTCGGGTTTGACGTAGATAAGAACTACCTGTATCGGCAATCGCGCATTCCTGAAGTATGCGAACTCACCTGGTACCTGAACTGTTTTGCTCCATTTCCTATGCTGGCCAATGCGCACTCTTTTAAAGATAAAGCAAATCGCTTAGCGGATGTGAATGCGGGGTTGTTCACCTATCCGGTATTAATGACTGCGGATATTATTCTCTATGACGCCAACGTTGTTCCCGTTGGGAAAGATCAAAGGCAACATGTGGAAATGGCCCGGGATATTGCCACCTCTTTTAATAATCAGTATGGCGATACATTCGTGGTGCCTGAAGTTAAAATTGAAGAAGAGGTAATGACTATACCCGGTACCGATGGACAGAAAATGAGTAAATCGTACGGCAACATCATTGATATCTTCTTACCGGAAAAAGAATTACTCAAGCAAATCAAGTCTATTGTTTCAGACAGCACTCCGCTGGAGGCTCCGAAAAATCCTGATAAGGATACTACATTCGCCATTTATTGTTTGATTGCTTCACCTGAACAAATTGCAGATCTCCGCAAAAAATACATGGCTGGAAATTTTGGATATGGTCACGCCAAGCAGGAGTTATATGAACTGATCATTCAAAAGTTTAGGAAAGAACGGGAGGCCTTTAACTTCTACTTTTCTAACCCAGATGAATTGGACAAGAAGTTGAAACAAGGTGAAGATAAAGCGCGAGTAATTGCACTCACTACTTTAAAAAGAGTGAGAGAGAAGTTAGGGTTTTAGTCACCAACGAGCAACTACTTCGCTGTCCAAACGGTCTCCTGTTGGTCTTTTCCTAATTTAATAATTAGCCTTGTTGGGCCTGTTGAAAGTACAAGGCGCGTATCTCGTCCGGGAAGCTTTTTTAAATCAACAGCAATGCCATCGCCTAAATAGGCTATCGGGAGCAACACGTCATTATTGGGGCAGTAAAGATCCTGAACTTTTTCAATCTCGGTTTCGAGGTAATCTCCATATTCCTCCTGAAAATCGTCTTCCAAGTCATGAAGCTTTTCCTCCAGATCATCATATTTTGGATTACTGTAATCGAGATTACTAAGTTCCTTTTTAATGTCAATGATTTCCTGTAACGACTTATCAAGAGCAAGAATGTCCATTTAGTTGAATTTTTACAAATATTACAGTACAAAAGATAAATAACAAGGGGTCAAATCTCAAATTTCAAAAAGCGGGTTGTGTTTTGGTATTTGATCATTGGGATTTTCAGATATGTACTAACTTTACAAACTCTAAAACCACTGCCATGTCACAGGATTTTCTTCCCATTAACGGAACCGATCACATCGAATTATATGTAGGCAATGCCAAACAAGCTGCTTTTTTCTATCAGCATGTCTATGGTTTTGAGTTGGTAGCCTATGCTGGACCGGAAACAGGAGTTCGTGACCGAGCATCGTATGTATTGCAACAAAACAAAATCAGGATTGTATTAACAACATCCCTGCAAGCAGATTCAGAAATAAGCGAACATGTTCGGAAACATGGCGATGGCGTGAAAGTGCTGGCCTTGTGGGTAGACAATGCAACCAAATCATTTCAGGAGACCACACTGCGTGGTGCAGAGGCTGTAAAAAAGCCAGAAGTATTAAAAGATGAATTTGGAGAAGTGGTGTTGTCGTCTATCAAAACCTACGGAGAAACAATACACACATTTGTAGAACGTAAAAATTATAAAGGTTCCTTCCTTCCGGGATACAAGCCTCGCACGAGCACGTATAAGACTGAGCCCATCGGACTAAAACACATTGACCATTGTGTAGGGAATGTAGAACTCGGAAAAATGAACACATGGGTCGATTTCTACGAAAAAGTAATGGGCTTTAGCTTGTTGGTAACCTTCGATGATAAGGATATCTCTACCGAGTACAGCGCCTTGATGTCGAAAGTAGTAGCAAGCGGAAACGGGTACATCAAATTCCCAATTAATGAACCTGCAGCAGGTAAAAAGAAATCACAAATTGAAGAATACCTCGATTTCTATCGTGGACCCGGTGTACAGCATGTAGCCATTGCTACCGATGACATTATTCAAACCATTACAGAACTACGCAGAAGAGGCGTTGAATTCTTACACGTACCTGAGGTGTATTATGATGATGTGCTGGATCGCGTTGGTAAAATTGACGAGAGCTTGAATGAACTAAGAAAACTAAATATTCTCATTGACCGCGATGAAGAGGGTTACCTGCTACAAATATTTACAAAACCAATTCAAGACCGGCCTACCATGTTCTTCGAGATCATCGAACGGCATGGAGCAAAATCTTTTGGAAAGGGTAACTTCAAAGCCTTGTTTGAATCTATTGAGCGTGAGCAGGAATTGAGGGGGAATCTTTAATTTAATGCTTAAGATTAAAATTTTAGATCTTAAAAATTTAAACCTTAGAAAACATGAAAAGGGAAAAAGTATTGGAAACCATGAAAGATTTTCCTCAAGAATTTGATCTGGAAAAACTCATTGAAAGGCTAATTTTTGTAGAGAAGATTGAAAAGGGCCTAAAACAATTAGAAGAGAGTAAGACTATTCCACATAGTGACGTCAAGGAAAAGATTAAAGGATGGTAAAAATAATATGGACTGAATTTGCACTAAGCGACTTGAAACAAATTCATGAGTACATATCAAGGGATTCTAAATTTTACGCTGACAGATTTGTAAATAAAATAATTTCGCGCGTTGACCAACTTGAGGATTTTCCAAAATCAGGCAGAGTGGTTCCGGAGTTTAGCTCCGATATAATTCGAGAATTGATTGAAGGCAATTACAGAATAGTCTATAAATTGCATTCTGATCACATCGGGGTTATCCGAATACACCACTCATCAGGAGAATTAATTAAAATTTAAAAGCCAGTTAAATCGCAAGTAGCTACTAAATCTTCATGAACGAATTACTCCAACAAGTAAAGAATAAAGCCCAGCAATGGCTTAATAGTCCTGTCATTGATGACAGGACCAAAGCTCAGGTTCAAGCACTGCTCAGCAATCCTGATCCAAAAGAACTAATTGACAATTTTTACAAAGACCTTGAATTTGGCACAGGTGGCTTGCGTGGCATTATGGGTGCAGGCTCCAACTGCATGAATAAATACACGGTAGGGGTAGCCACGCAAGGCCTGAGCAATTATTTAATCAAAATTTATCCCGGCAAAAAATTAAAAGTTGCATTGGCCCATGACAGCCGCAACAACAGTCCGTACTTCACTCAAATCACTGCCGATGTATTTTCAGCCAATGGAATTGAAGTGTACAAGTTTTCAGAACTGCGCCCTACCCCCCTGCTTTCGTTTGCCGTTCGGTATTTAAAATGTGATTCCGGTGTGGTGATCACAGCGTCTCACAATCCAAAAGAATACAATGGCTATAAAGCATATTGGAACGATGGAGCACAAGTAGTACCTCCTCACGATAAAAACATCATCAAAGAAGTAAAAGAAATTACTTCTTTCGAGCAGGTAAAGTTCACACCTGATCCAACTAAAATTCACATCATTGGTCGGAAAGTTGAAGAGGCGTATTACCAGGAGGTAAAAAAAATAATCCCGAACCAGGAGGCTATCAGGCGACAACACAATATTCCTTTGGTTTACACCAGCATTCATGGAGCCGGTATCACCATGGTGCCAGAATGTTTAAAACAGATTGGTTTCACCAATATTCAGGTAGTTGACGAACAGAAAACACCCGATGGGGATTTCCCCACGGTAAGTTCTCCAAACCCAGAAGAGCAATCCGCTATGGAATTAGCTATAAAAAAGGGTAAAGATGTTGGAGCAACCATGGTAATGGCCACCGATCCCGATACTGACAGAGTTGGTATAGGCGTTCAAAAATCTGATGGTGAATTTATTCTACTGAATGGCAACCAGGCGTTCAGCCTGATGATGTGGTTCATTATGAAAAGCCTCAAGAATAAAAAGAATGCCTACATCGCAAAAACAATTGTGACCTCTGAGTTAGTGGATGTAATGGCTAAAGCATACGGTATTGAGTGCTATAACACCTTAACAGGTTTTAAATACATTGCCGAACTGATGCGAGAACTTGAAGGCAAGAAGAAATTTATTGCTGCAGGTGAAGAAAGCTATGGATACATGGCAGGTGATTTCGTACGTGATAAGGATGCTGTTTCGGCCTGCGCTTTTTTTGCCGCGATGGCCGCCAGTGCAGCAGACGAAGGTAAGTCGCTTTACGAATGGCTTATCGAAATGTATGTTGAACATGCGTATTTCAAAGAAGGATTAGTGAACCTCACCAAAAAAGGCCAGCAGGGCGAACAGGAAATAAAAGCCATGATGGAGAAATTTAGGAACGATCCTCCTGCTCAGATCAATGGCATCAAAACGGTGCGAATGTTAGATTACCTAGCACTAAAAGAAAAGGATTTTAACAACAATAAGACCATATCCTTAAATTTTCCTTCTTCCGATGTGATTCAATTCTACCTGGAAGACGGGACAAAAGTTTCCGTTCGCCCTTCCGGTACTGAACCTAAGATCAAATTCTACATCAGCGTGTATGCTCAGTTGAAATCAAAAGGGGAGTATGAAAGGATTAGTCGTGTGCTTGAGGAAAAGATAAAAGCGATTGAGCAATTTTTGGTGAGATGAACTCGACAACTTCATTCTGTACCTAGCTAAGTTCGTCCTTACTGCGAAATGGAATAAATAAACTGTACATCAATAGCATGACCAGCCCAAAGTCTGGCAGACTTAAGACAAAAATAATTCCTATATGAAAAACAATACCTGTCGCTAAGGCGTATACGCGAACCCGTTTAAACCAAATCAGAAACGGAAAGCCTAATTCAAATACGATGATTGCCCAGGCTAACACGATGTACACGGCTCCATTAAAAGGTATTATTAGTCGAGGATTGATAAAGTAATCAAGATTAACAATCGAGTATACAGCATCCCCCGTACGCCATGGGTGGCTTGTCAGTTTATCGAAACCGGATAACACGTAAATCAGCGAAAGTTGAATTCTACAAAATAGAAAAGTAAAATTCGAAATAATGTGCTGTGTAGTGCATAACACTTCCGACTTAAAAGCTGGCGTTACGGATAAAAAAATCGCAAAGAAAAGAAAAAGGTTCAGAACATTGTCTGAGCCATTAGCTATTGGAAATGCAACCCGGCTAAGGCTAAAGGATAACCAGAAAATTAATGCAGAAGTAAAATAGTTTACACGCACGATCAATGCGATCAGAAGCAACAGTAGCATTAAACCAAGGAATACATTTAACTCATATTGCGCGAGCTTGATAGGCGCAAAAATTAAATAATGAAATGGTGAACGGAGTTCATACGGTAAATATCGAAGAACGGTCGGGAGGACAGGCCACAAAAAAAATATCTTCAGGAAAAGAAATACATAGAGCGATTTACAGAAAACAGTTATCGACAATCTCTTATTATCCTCTTCCTGAATGAAGCTGGTAAACAATGTTCGGTATCGTAAAAGTAAAGTCACCGTGAAAATAGCACGCATACAGAGTCTGTTCTCAACATAAAATTCTCTGCTTGTTTATTGATAATCCACATTTGAACAGAGTCCGCTTCCCTTGGAACATGATGGTCAAACAAATACTGTTTGAGCTGTTGGAATTCTTTCCGATTTTTAATGTCGGTTATGGAAGAATCAGGTAGCGTCAGCTTGGAGTACACTGTGCGATCAATTCGACTCCTGTAAAGGTCAGAGGGATTCAGGCTTGTGTGATATCGGTTAAAATCTTCCTTCGCGGGGGTAATGGGTGGCATCCAGCTACCATTCATCTTCCATGATATAGAGAGCGAATAGTTATCAATTATTCTAGAGTCTGTAAAAAAAGGACCTGGCAGCAAATAGGTTTTATAGATTTTCGAGATCCATGTAGAATTTAAAAATGGTGGATCAAGAATAAACGCGACCGAGACAATCAGATGTAGAACAAGTGCCCAAAATAATATTGAGATAAGTCTCTTTTTCATTAAAGGAATGAATATAGATTGTCAGGCCATAACTCGCAAATCATCGTCTTTCTTAATTTATCAATCCAGAAACCCTATGACCTGTCGGTAGGTCTATAAATCCTGATTATGATTATCTTTGCGCCTTGATATGAAAAAAGTTGCGTTTTATACCCTGGGCTGTAAACTCAATTACTCAGAGACCTCTACCATTTCGAGGATGTTTGAGCAAAAGGGTTACAAGAAAACCGACTTTACCGATTCACCAGACATTTTCATTATCAATACTTGTTCGGTTACCGAGAACGCTGATAAGAAATGCCATAAGATTGTGCGTGAAGCCCGTGCCATCTCACCCGATGCGTATGTGGCCATCATTGGTTGTTACGCTCAGCTTAAACCACAGGAAATCGCTTCCATCCCAGGAGAGGATGCGGTATTAGGGGCTGCCGAAAAATTCCGTTTAGTGGAATTATTAGATGGGTTTGTCAGGAAGCCTCAAGCTGAAGTATTTGCTTCTGAAATAAAAACCGCGAATACTTTTAACACCTCCTACTCCATTCACGATAGAACACGAACTTTTTTAAAAGTTCAGGATGGTTGCGATTACTCATGTTCATTCTGCACCATTCCTTTAGCGCGAGGCTCCAGCCGTAGCGACAGTATTGCTAATATTGTAAATACAGCCAAAGAAATTGCTAACACCGAAGTAAGAGAATTAGTGTTAACGGGTGTGAACACAGGAGACTTTGGAATGCAAGAAGGTAACCGGGTAGAGCGATTTGTCGACCTGGTGAAAGCACTGGACGAAGTAGAGGGCATTGACCGTTTTCGTATTTCCTCTATTGAACCCAACCTTCTTTCTGACGACATTATTGAATTTGTATCGACATCGAATCGGTTTGTACCCCATTTCCATATTCCCCTTCAATCGGGGTCGAACAAAATTCTCAAACTCATGCACAGGCGCTATCAGCGCGAATTGTATGTAAGCCGGGTAGAGAAAATAAAATCAGTAATGCCACATTGCTGTATTGGGGTTGATGTGATTGTTGGATTCCCGGGTGAGACACATGAGGATTTTCTTGAGACGTATCGATTCTTAAATGAGTTGAATGTCTCTTACCTGCACGTATTCACTTATTCAGAGCGTGATAATACGCTCGCAAATACCATGGAAGGTGCTGTAAACCCGAAAGACCGGGCGGAGCGCTCCAAAATGCTCCACATATTATCAGATAAAAAGCGTAGAATGTTCTATGAAGGCCACATTGGAAGTGAATTCACCATTTTATTCGAAAACGACATCGAAAATGGCATGATGCACGGCTTTACCGAGAACTATATTCGGGTAAGCGCTAAATACGATCCAATCCTCATAAACGAACTGAAGAAAGTACGCCTAATCAATATCGATGACCGAGGATTCATGCAGGTTGAAGAGGATTTTTCGGAGATATTGTCTCACAGATAATTGATCAAGCGTACTCAGAGCTTGTATAGTTTGTGAGGGTTTGTATAAAAATTCAATCATTTTCTTTCAAAAGATCCCCTTCTCTATCCGAAACTACAAAAGGTCAAAACCTGTAAGAATTTGAGCTTTTTGCACAATTCCTACGGATGGATAGTAATATCATAACTACCTGATTTACAGCATAAAAAGTGAAGCAAAAAACTTATTGCTGTAAGTAAACACCGTCATTAACAGGAGGCAAAAAGGTTATTTATCGTGATAAAATTTGGCTGATTTTGTCAAAAAACAATACCCAATGACTCCGAATACTTCTTCCATACAGGGAGTCTTACATCAAAATGATTCAATCCGACTACGCTAAATCTACCGAGCTGAGTCAACCTACCTTTGAATCATAATTCAAACACAAAAAGACCAATATGAAAAAGATCACGTTCCTCCTCCTTGCCTTAGGCGTTGTTATTATGATGATGTTATCGTCATGCAGTTTCGAGAGCTATAGCTCTCATTGCCCTACCTATTCGCATCACAATAAGATTACCAAGCATGGTGAAAAGGCTCAGTTGAGATACGACAGAAGAAATTAAGATTTGAAATGGCCAGCTTTATGTTGGGGGTCGTTCTGAGTTTTAACCGGATTCCTTCCTTCTTGTGCTGACAAAGTTGTACGTGTCAGGCTAACACCATACCATCTTTAATTTCAAGCTTACGATCAGCCATAGCAGCAAACTCCTGGTTGTGCGTTACAATTATAAAGGTCTGGTTTAATTCCTTTCGTAAATCGAAAAAGAGCTGGTGAAGTTCCATCGCATTTTTAGAGTCAAGATTTCCACTTGGTTCATCAGCTAAAATTAAAGTGGGGTTATTGAGTAATGCCCTTGCTACGGCTGTTCGTTGCTGTTCTCCACCTGAAAGCTCTGAAGGCTTATGCTCTGCCCGATGACTAATTCCCAGCATATTCATCAGATCGAGGGCCTTTTTCTTTACATCGTCCGGATTCTTCTTTCCAATCAATCCGGGTATCATCACGTTTTCCAGTGCAGAAAACTCGGGTAGCAGGTTATGGAATTGAAAGACAAATCCAATAGAGCTATTACGAAAAGAAGCTAATGAAAATGAAGATTGTGAAAAAACCTCTTTGCTGTCAATCACCAGGCTGCCTTGATCAGGCGTATCAAGGGTACCAATAATATGAAGCAGCGTGCTCTTGCCTGCCCCGGAAGCCCCAACAATCGAAATCACCTCTCCTCTTTTAACCTCCATATTAATACCCTTCAATACAGGCAAAACACCATACGATTTATGGATACCCAAGGCCTTTACCATGATGTCATTCGCCATTGTTTCGCTTGAAATAAAGGTTTAAATAAGGTAGTTTCACACCAAAATACAACTTCATGAACATACACGAATACCAAGGCAAAGAAATTCTTAAAAAGTATGGTGTTGCCGTTCAACGAGGCATTGTTGCAGACACGCTCGACACTGCCATCAGCGCAGCTAAAGAACTACAGACTGAAACCGGTACAAAATGGTTCGTTGTCAAATCACAAATTCATGCAGGTGGAAGAGGCAAAGGAACTGTTCAGGAAACAGGTTCAAAAGGAGTTGTATTGGCTAAAAGCCTGGCTGAAGTTCCGGAAAAGGTAAAAGGAATTTTAGGTGGAACGTTGGTAACCATACAGACAGGTCCCGAAGGAAAAAAAGTAAATAAAATACTCATCGCTGAGGATGTTTATTATCCGGGGGAATCAGAACCTAAAGAATATTATATGAGCATTTTGCTCGACCGTTCGAAAGGCTGCCCGGTAATTATGGCCTCTACTGAAGGCGGAATGAATATAGAAGAAGTTGCTGAAACTCATCCCGAGAAAATCATTAAAGAATGGATTGACCCTACCATAGGTTTGCAACCTTTTCAGGCAAGAAAACTTGCTTTCGCTTTAGGTTGGGAAGGAAATGCCTTCAAAGAAGGCACTAAATTCATACATGCGCTGTACGCGGCTTATGTTGGCCTGGACGCTTCTATGTTTGAAATCAATCCCGTACTAAAAACATCTGATAATAAAATTATAGCAGTTGATTCAAAAGTAAATCTTGATGACAACGCGTTGTACCGACACAAAGATCTTGCAGAACTTCGTGATATTTCAGAAGAGGATCCATTAGAAGTTGAAGCTGGAAAAGCAGGGCTTAATTATGTAAAGCTCGATGGCAATGTTGGCTGTATGGTAAATGGAGCCGGGCTGGCTATGGCCACCATGGATATCATCAAACTATCGGGTGGAGAACCTGCCAATTTTCTGGATGTGGGTGGTGGTGCCAATGCTGAGACCGTAGAGGCAGGCTTCAGAATCATTTTGAAAGACCCGAACGTAAAAGCAATTCTCATCAATATTTTTGGAGGGATTGTCCGTTGCGACAGGGTTGCTAATGGAGTTGTCGAGGCTTACAAGAAAATAGGCAATATTTCGGTTCCTATCATTGTGCGTTTACAGGGTACCAATGCGGAAGAAGGGGCTAAAATCATTGAACAATCGGGGTTAAAGGTCTTTTCAGCCATTGTATTGAAAGATGCCGCTCAAAGGGTAAAGGAGGTTTTGAGTTAAGTAAAGGTTTTTAAACAAGGTTATATTTTTTACCTTAGTAGGATATAATTGCATGAAAATGAGGGTACTGCGCATTTTATTGATTTTCACTCTGTTGCTACCAGAGTTACTGAACGCTCAGAGTTTTTATGCCATTAGGCGGGAACGTTCATTGATTGCTACGGTCGGGGTTGGTACCTCTACTTATTTTGGTGAGTTAGCAAATCCTAAGGATTATATTGATGCGAAGCCTTCTATAGCTGCCGGCCTTCAATATTACTTCACGAATCGAATCAGTGCTCGTGCTGAGTTGACGTATTTCCAACTAAGCGGTGATGATGCTAAGGCGGATGAAGAAAGTGGCCGAAGAGAAAGAAATTTATCATTTGTCTCTAACAACTTTGAATTCAATACAGTTGGCATTATACAATTAGGACCACATGGTCAACGGTTTTACCAACGGCCAAAACTTAACTTCTATGGATTTGTGGGGATAGGGCTTTTGTATTTTAATCCTAAAACTGAGTATGAGGGTGAGAAGGTCGCATTACAACCTCTTCAAACTGAAGGTGTGAAGTACAGCAAGTTCGCACCTGTAATCCCTTATGGACTCGGTGTAAAATTAATGCTAAGCCCATTTCTTAATATTAGTATAGAGGGTGGGTATCGAAAAGTATTTACAGATTATTTAGATGATGTGAGTACCGTACATCCTGACAAGTCATCTTGGGATCCAAATTCTATTAGGTACAAATTATCTGATAGAAGACCTGAATTCGATGGGAATTCATTTCCTGCAGACTACATTCGAGGAAATCCAGATAAGAAAGATGGATATATGTTACTTAACATTAAGGCCGAATATTATTTACCAGGTGACATTTTTGGAAACTCAAATAAGAGATTGTACAAGAGTAAAAGAAAGGCCTACTATAAAAAGCGCAGACGTTAGCTGTCCAAGACTTCGTACCTTGAATAGTTACTCTTAAACTCCGGAACGAGTTCTTTCATTAAGGCCACCATTTTTAATTCATTCTTGTCGTCCAGTAAGTCCCAGAACAATTCTATAAACTTATTTATTTCGATATAAGATACTTCCGGTGTTCTTGCTTTCATTATTTTTTGATGGTGTGTGGGGAGGGTATTTTCCTTGTCATTGAGTAACTCCTCGAACAATTTTTCCCCTTCACGAAGTCCGGTAAATACAATTTCAATATCCTTGTCTGGCTCAAACCCTGAAAGTTGAATCATCTTCTTTGCCAGGTCCAAAATCATGATCGACCGGCCCATGTCAAAAATAAAAATCTCCCCTCCTTTCCCCATCGCGCCTGCCTCCAGAACCAACTGGCAAGCCTCGTGAATGGTCATGAAAAACCGGGTAATTTCAGGATGGGTTACCGTAACAGGACCTCCCTCCTGTATTTGTTTTTTAAACAATGGAATTACAGAACCATTTGAACCTAACACATTCCCGAAACGGGTTGTAACAAAAAGCGTATGGTTAGAATTGATTGTTTCAAGATAATTATTCAATGACTGCACATAGATTTCTGCAATACGCTTCGAGCAGCCCATTACGTTTGTAGGATTTACTGCTTTATCGGTAGAAATCATCACGAATTTTTCAACATGACTGGCTACCGCAATGTCTGCAAGGTTTTTTGTTCCCAAGATATTACACAAAACAGCTTCATACGGATTACTTTCCATCATAGGCACATGCTTATAGGCAGCCGCATGAAACACGATTTGAGGCTTATGCTCCGCAAAAATTGAGTTAATCCTGAATTTGTTAGTAATATCTGCGAGGTAAGGAAAAAAGGATACGGAAGTACGCATTCTTTCCAGTTCCCGCTCTAACTCGTAAAGTGCCGACTCATCCTGATCAATCAGTATTATTTTCTGAGGTCGGTAACTCAGGATTTGAATAACGATTTCGCTTCCAATAGAACCTGCCGCACCCGTTACACAAATTACCTTTCCTGACAATTCACGGCTCACGTTTTCAACGGAAAGTCTTATCGCTTCCCGGCCTAAGAGATCTTCAATTTTAACATCTTTTATTTGATTCAGACTCAGCTCCCCTTTAACCCATTTTTCTATGGGTGGAATTGTCCTGATCTTAATTTGGCTCTTCAGACAAGCCTCTACAATCTCATTCTTTCTATCATATGGCAGGTCTTTAACAGTGATAACAAGTTCATCCACATTTAAGTCCCGTAATAACTGATCAATGGCATTTTGTGAAGTACCGTAGATCATTGTTCCTGACAATACCTTACCTGTCTTATGGGTGTCATTCTCCAAAAAACCCACTACCCGCATATTGGCTGAGGAATCAATCACTTGCTTGGTGATAATGCCGGATTGACCTGCTCCGTAAATAATGATATTGGTTTTCTTTACGATAGCGTTTCTATAATATGCGAAAAAATATTTTACG
>JANNQJ010000365.1:0-2270 GCA_031400675.1 Cyclobacteriaceae bacterium | reverse complement strand
CCTGATGAGAAAGAAATAATTTTAAAGAAACTTGCGACTAAGCTTACCACGGAAGGTGTGTTGGTACTCACGGCTCAGGAGAACCGCTCACAGCTTGACAATAAGAAGGCAGCCATTCTAAAATTTGAGCACCTGCTTACGAAAGCCTTTGAGAAAAAGAAAGCACGGAAAGCAACCAAACCATCAAAAGGAGCGGTGCAGAAAAGGATCAATAAAAAAAAGCAGCACTCTGAAAAGAAGCAGTGGCGCCAAAAGTTGTGAAAGAAATAGCCTTCGCGGACTCGTTCCGCGATCCCCATAATGGTTTTGCAAAAGGAGGTGCCGGAAACAGGTCCGGCAAAGGTGTAATTCTTATATTTATCCCCGAATATCTGAACCCACATGAGACTCGGACAATTAGCCAGAAAACTTTCGTTACGACCTGCACAGCTCGTAGAATTTCTAGCCAAGAATAATATCCAGATAGAGGAAAGCTCCAATGCCAGAATGGAGGATAGTCAAGTTGACTTGATTGTGCGGCACTTTGCCCCCGACAGTTTTGATCAGATAGCACAAGAGGTTGAGGAAATAGAAGAACCGGTTTTGGTAGAAAATACTCAATCTGTTATTGAGCCCTTAACTCCTGAATCAGATACAGTAGAAAATGAAATCAATGAGCCAGAAGTGATCCGAGTTCCAAAAATTGAACTCTCGGGTTTAAAAGTATTGGGAAAGATTGAGCTGCCTGAACCTAAAAGGAAAGAATCCGTTGCTGAGCAAACAGAAGATGCTAAGGAAGCAACAGTTCTCGATAATCCACCTGTTGAGAAAGCTGTGAAGCTGCGGAGCTCAAAGAGAAAACCTACCCATCAAAACCGTGAGCGATCTCAGCAACGCGCGTGGAAGAATCCATTGGAATTACAACGTGAACATGAAGCTAGGGAGGAAGAAGAGAAAAAGCGACTCGATATTGAACGCGAAAAAGAAAAGCGCAGAAAACACTACGAAGAGAAGGTGAAATCCGTGGCTCAACCCAAACGAGTAAAACCTCTTAAAGAACAACCTGAAGTAAAGAGGAAACCTGTTGATACCAGATCAGTACCCAAAACATGGCTTGGTAAGTTTTTGAGATGGTGGACTACTTAGTAGAAAAATTTTATCATCTAAATCTTATTCTCAATTCTGTCTTTAAGCTTTGAAGTCCCAAGCTTAACTCAAGTCTTTAAACGGTGGTGCAAGTTGACGCCTGCCTTGTGCAGTGATCAATCTCTTTCGTATGTGGGCTTTTTTCGTATCTTTATTAATCCCAATTCTCGAATACTTTCAACCAAAATACTTTCAACCAAACCCCTATACCTATGAAAAATGCTTTGCTCATTTTGTTTTGTAGTGCTTTGTTGACGGGTTGTAACAAACCCAAAGAAGAAGCTACTGAACCTGCAGCTGATGTTAAACCTCCGCCAGTTGAGTTTGCCGATCCTAAATATGCGGATATAGGCAAGCAGGCGTTAGATAAATTATCAGCAGGTGATGTTGACGGCTTCGTTAGTGCCATGTCAGAAAATGCTGTGTACTCCTGGTCGGCAGGTGATAGCCTGACGGGTAAGGCAGCTATTCTTGCTTATTGGAAAGACCGGAGAGGCAATATGATTGATACACTTACGTATGTCAACGATATTTGGCTTTCAATTAAAATAAACGAATCTCAAAAGGGCCCCGATTTACCGGGCGTGTGGCTTCTTGGTTGGTGGCAAACTAGTGTAACCTATAAAAACGGTAAGTCACTTACATTTTGGGTCCATACCGATTATCATTTTGATAGCAATGATAAGATTGACCGTGTAGTTCAATATATCGATCGTGCCCCAATTAACGCTGCGCTGGCCGCAAAAAAGTAGAAGAAAACGATCTTTTAAAATAGAAAGGCGCCCTGTATGGAAGGCGCTTTTTTTTATGAGTCAGGAATGGTGTCGATCGTATGAAATACAATCAATCCTCCAAAATCTCAATCTCAATTCTGTCATTGAGTTTGGCACTTGCGCTGCCCTCATTTACCATCATATTCAATCCTCCCCATGCCATGATTTCCATTCTGGATTTTTCTATTCCGTGCTCAACTAAATAATCGTGCACCGCTTCGGCACGTTTCTTTGAAAGTTCTTTGGCTGTACCATTTTGCTGATCCGACCCTTCCATTTGAAAATAGTTTCTTGTTTTTCCAAGGGCTATGATTTTTCGCTTGTTGTTGCCATTGGTGTGCCCGTGTACTTTTATTTTGTAAGCAGGATTGG
>JANNQJ010000364.1:0-4808 GCA_031400675.1 Cyclobacteriaceae bacterium | reverse complement strand
GCCGTGAGTACAACGGTCGCTGGTATACCGATGTAAGGGCATGGAAAATAGCGAAAGGCGCTGGTGGACAACAATCTGATGCACCCCCAATGGATGCATCTTTTGCACCTGATGCGAGTAGTGGAAGTGATGACTTGCCTTTCTAAAATAAAAAACCCGGCTATCGACCGGGTTCTTTTTTTCTTTTCACAGAATTAACTTCCACACGCCTCACACGCGTCCGGATTATCCAACGAACAAGCCATGTCGGCACGTTTCTGTTCATAATCAGCTGCCGTGTATTGAATAGCTTGTTGTGCCTCAACGGCAGCAAGGGCCACTACAGGTTGTTGGACTGTTACTGTTTCTGTAACACTCACGGTTGTCACCGACTCAACAACCGCAGGCTGCATCGCTGTTTTATCAAGTGTGAATTGGATTGCATCAGCAGCAGCAGTAGAACGTAAGTAGTACATACCGGTTTTCAAACCTTTCTTCCATGCATAGAAGTGCATAGAGGTAAGCTTACCAAAGTTTGGATCTTTCAAATGGATGTTCAAACTCTGTGATTGACAGATATATGCCCCTCGCTCAGCAGACATATCGATGATTGCCTTCTGAGAAATTTCCCATACAGTTTTATAGATGTCCTTAATGTTCTGAGGAATTTCAGGAATAGCCTGTACCGAACCGTTCGTAGCGATCAATTTTTGACGCATGGTTTCAGTCCACAGTCCAAGCTCAATCAGATCTTTCATCAAATGCTTGTTGGCAATGATGAACTCACCAGACAATGTTCTACGCGTATAAATGTTTGAAGTATACGGTTCAAAGCATTCGTTGTTGCCAAGAATTTGTGAAGTAGAGGCAGTTGGCATCGGAGCGAGTAACAACGAGTTACGAACACCGTGCTTTTTCACATCCTGCTTCAGTTGTTCCCAATTCCATCGACCGCTCTTCGGAGTTACACCCCACATATCAAACTGGAAAATTCCTTTTGATACGGGCGATCCTTTGAATGTTTCGTACGGTCCGTTTTTCTGAGATAACTCCATGGATGCTTCCATCGCACCGAAATAAATGGTCTCAAAAATATCTTCATTCAGTCTGCGTGCCTCATCTGAATCGAACGGCATGCGCAACATGATGAATGTATCGGCCAAACCCTGCACACCCAACCCAATCGGACGATGGCGCATGTTTGAATTTCGTGCCTCTTCAACCGGGTAGTAGTTAACATCAATCACTTTGTTGAGGTTGCGGGTGATCACTTTCGTGATTTCATACAACTTCTGGTGATCGTATTTGCCATCTTCACCAACAAATTTATTCAGTGCAATGGAGGCCAGGTTACAAACCGCCACTTCATCTTTCGATGTATACTCGATAATTTCCGTACACAGATTGCTGGATTTAATGGTTCCTAAATTCTTCTGGTTCGATTTGCGGTTAGCAGCATCTTTATAAAGAATGTACGGTGTTCCGGTTTCGATTTGCGACTCCAAAATTTCAAACCACAAATCCTGAGCTTTTATTTGCTTGCGGTACTTGCCTTCTTTTTCATACTTATCATACAGGCGTTCAAAATCTTCTCCCCACACTTCCGCTAACCCTGGTGCTTCATTCGGGCAGAATAATGACCACATTTCATTATTCTCCACGCGTTGCATGAATAGATCCGGCATCCACATGGCATAAAAAAGATCGCGCGCGCGCATTTCTTCTTTACCGTGATTTTTCTTCAGAGCAAGAAAATCAAATACATCGGCATGCCAAGGCTCGAGATAAACAGCAAAGCTTCCTTTCCGTTTGCCTCCACCTTGATCCACATACCGTGCAGTCATGTCGAAGTTGCGGAGCATCGGAACAATGCCATTGGATGTTCCGCCTGTTCCTTTGATGTATGAACCTTTTGCGCGGACATTATGGATGCTGAGTCCAATACCTCCGGCAGATTGTGAAATTTTAGCGCACTGCTTTAATGTATCGTAGATACCATCAATGCTATCATCCTGCATGGTCAACAAAAAGCAGGAAGAAAGCTGAGGCTTTGGAGTACCAGCGTTAAATAATGTAGGCGTAGCATGTGTAAACCATTTTTCCGACAGAAGATCGTATGTTTCAATTGCTGCGGGAATATCTTCACCGTGAATACCAACGGCCACGCGCATGAGTAAGTGCTGCGGACGCTCCACCACTTTACCATCTACCTTCATGAGGTAAGATCGCTCCAACGTTCTGAATCCGAAGTAGTCGTAACCGAAATCACGATCGTAGATAATCGCTTCATCCAACTCAGCCGCATGATCTCTGATCACCTTCCAGGTTTCCTTGGAAATAAGCGGAGCATTTTGGCCGGTCTTCGGATCGACATACGTATACAACCTTTTCATGGTGTTGGAAAAAGACTTGCTCGTAACCTTGTGAAGGTTAGAAATTGCAATGCGAGCAGCCAACTTAGCGTAATCAGGATGTTTCGTGGTTAACGTAGCGGCAATTTCCGCGGCCAGGTTATCCAACTCAATCGTGGTTACACCATCGTACAAGCCATTGATCACTTTCATCGCGATCTCTACCGGGCTGACATATTTGAGATCTAAGCCATAACAGAGTTTTTCAACGCGGGCAGTGATTTTGTCAAACTTTACGGACTCTCGGTGTCCGTCTCTTTTAAGGACAAGCATTTAATTGGGTTGTTTTTTTAAAAGTTTAAAAAATGGTGAAAAAGTGAGTTGAAGATATTAAAAATCTTCGTTCAATGAGAACTTCGGAGCAGAATCTTTTTCTCCGCTGTTCAAAACACCGGCTTTCTGGTATTCTGCTACCCGCTTCTCAAAGAAATTAGTTTTGCCTCGAAGTGAAATCATGTCCATGAAGTCGAACGGGTTGGTTGTCCCGTACACTTTCTTTCCAATGAGTTCATTCAGCAAGCGGTCTGCTACAAACTCTATGTACTGGCACATCAGCTCAGCATTCATGCCAATCAGGTTCACCGGAAGTGCATCTGTCACAAACTCCTTCTCAATTTCAACTGCATCTTTAATGACACCGATAACTGTTTCTTCAGGAAGTTTATTGACTACGTGCTTGGTATATAAGTGACAGGCAAAGTCACAGTGCAAACCTTCATCTCTGGAAATCAACTCGTTAGAGAAGGTCAAGCCTGGCATTAACCCACGTTTCTTTAGCCAGAAGATTGAGCAGAAGGATCCGGAGAAGAAAATTCCTTCTACCGCGGCAAAAGCAATGAGTCTTTCTGCAAAAGTTCCTTTGTCGATCCAGCGCAATGCCCATTCGGCTTTTCTTTTCACACAATCCATGGTTTCGATGGCATGAAAAAGTAAGTCTTTCTCCTTTGGATCCTTGACGTAGGTGTCTATTAATAGAGAGTACGTCTCTGAGTGAATATTTTCAATAGCTATCTGGAAACCATAAAAGAATTTGGCTTCGGTATACTGTACTTCGGAAATAAAGTGCTCCGCTAGGTTTTCGTTTACGATACCATCACTGGCTGCAAAGAAGGCCAACACATGCTTAACAAAGTGGCGCTCGCCATCACTCATGGCTTCCCAGTCTTTCTGGTCCTGGCTCAAGTCAATCTCTTCGGCTGTCCAGAAGCTGGCCTCGGCTTGCTTATAGTACTTCCAGATTTCATGTTGTCGGATTGGGAAGAGGACAAATCGGTCCTTATTTTCTCTTAAAATAGGTTCTTCCGGTAGAGTATTACTCATCGTGGCGGGTTTAGGGTTGTTTGATATAAAAAAGACCTTCCAGACGTCAAAACCGGAAAATCAGCTTAAAAACTCAATAAATTTTTGCTTAGTAATCCATTAACAAGATTACTCTTGTTTTCAGTTTGGCTAAGTCTACAAAGATTCGAAAATCAAGATTACAATCAAAGACAGGATTTTATCAAAAAGATGCGTTTTTACGTCAGATTTGCAGTTTTTAATAAGAGATAAGTGGTTGTGTGAGAGGGCATTAATTTCCCTTTTTAATGAAGGGCTTTCAGTTGAAAAGGACGATGAAAATAAATAAAAAATATTTCTGACTAGCGGTTGAAGCTCAATTTGAGCGTTCATCATAAAATTCTAAATCCAGCACGCTGAATTTTAAATTCTTTTTCTACCTTTGCAATCCAATTTTTTGGAAACTATGTATGCAATTGTAAACATTGCTGGACAACAGTTCAAAGTGGCTAAAGATCAATATATCTATGCCCCCAAGTTAGACGGAGAAGCCGGAGCGGTCGTTAAATTCGACCAGGTTCTTTTGATTGACAATGGCGGTACAGTGGCTATTGGCGCCCCTACTGTTAAAGGCGCGCTGGTATCTGGGAAGATACTGGAGCATGTAAAAGGTAATAAGGTGATTATCTTTAAAAAGAAACGCAGAAAGGGCTATGCTGTGAAAAACGGTCATCGCCAACAATTCACTAAAGTTTTAATTGAGAACATTGGTTGATCCCAGGGATTACTGATGACTATTAACTAATAACTAAAGACTTAAGAAATGGCACATAAAAAAGGTGAAGGTAAAGTAAAGAATGGCCGCGAATCGGAAAGCAAACGATTAGGCGTCAAGATATATGGAGGGCAGAGGGCGATTGCGGGCAATATTATTGTACGCCAGCGTGGAACCAAACATCATCCCGGTAAAAATGTAGGTATTGGGAAAGACCATACCCTTTTTGCATTAACTAACGGTGTTGTAGTATTTAAAAAGGGAAGAGAAAGCAAATCATTTGTATCGGTGCAGCCTCTAACTGAAGCGTAAACCTTCTATTCCACAGCATAAAAAAAGCCCCCCGAGTACTCGGGGGGCTTTTT
>JANNQJ010000363.1:0-2884 GCA_031400675.1 Cyclobacteriaceae bacterium | reverse complement strand
GCAGCGTGTGCCTAATGAAATAGAGAACATTGACTATCTGGTTACTTATGGTGCGCAAGCCTCAACTTCTTTTGGTGATGATGATCATGTGCAAACCTTATTTTTCAGTGTGC
The DNA here is from genome assembly GCA_031400675.1 of Cyclobacteriaceae bacterium. Taxonomy (GTDB): domain Bacteria; phylum Bacteroidota; class Bacteroidia; order Cytophagales; family Cyclobacteriaceae; genus UBA2336. Next base: position 2,771 of record JANNQJ010000363.1, on the reverse strand, counting down.
CTCGTAGTTACAAAACTTCAGTTTATATAAGGATCTACGATGCCGATACGGGTGGAACTCACGATGAATTGAATGGGGCAGCAAATACAAGTATGCGTTTTAGTATTTATGGTGGAAAGGAGGCCTTCTCCCACAAGGAAGCTCAGAAAGTAAACCCTGTAGGACGTTACAACAGTGGAAGTTTGCTGGCATCTAAAGTGATTGGGAAGGATGAGAAGTTGAATGCGAACTGGTTAACCTTTGGGCCATTTAATCCGGTGCAAGGCGAAGAATCGGTAGAACTGGATGGATATGTTTTTAAACTCATTGTAGAAGGACTTCAGGGTGATGATGGAAATCAATATCGTTGCTTTCTCAGTGAACAAGCTGCTATCAACCGAAGTATAGAAGGTGCCAATGCATTCGCCTACGAGTATACCATCTCGTTGCCGAAAAACAGAGGAGTCTCGCATATCTATCCGTTCATCGACCAATCTGTTGTATCCGTCACACAAAATAATTTTGATTTTGACAACGATGGCGAAATACTTATTTACTCAATTGCAAAAAATCGTCAAGAAGGTAGCACTTCATCAGACAACCAATGGGCAAAGAGTAAGCATACAATGACCAGTCAGGAAAAGAACACTACGGTAGATATTCAACTTCAAAAAAATAAAGAAGGCACAAGTGCTATGAGCCTTTATATTACAAATCAATATGATGAAGCCATTCCTTTTTTTGCCATCCCAATTGGAGGCCCACCCAAATACAAGTATGACCTGAAGGTATCGTTAAAACCTTCTGCTAAAAAGTAAGGTGATGATTCCAAGATCATACCATTTTTTCATTCTATTCTTTCTATTTATTCTGTCGAAAAATTCTTTAGCTCAGCAACTGACATATGATTACATTCAGTTAAAAGAAGAATCGGGACTGGCACAAGATTTTGTGTATAGCATTGCAGAAGATAAAAAAGGTTTTATCTGGATCAGTACGGGCAAAGGCTTGTCGCGTTATGATGGACGGAGCCTGGATAGCTTTACAAAAGAAAATGGTTTATCAGACAACTTTGTAACGGCTTCTGTCTTGCTTTCTTCAGGCGAGATGTTGTTTGGCCATTCGACTGGTAAAATTAGTACTCACAACGGAGTGTTTTTTGAATCAGTTGCTATAGATACTCTGAAGAGCGAAATCATTTCAATCACTGAAGATGAACGCGGAAATATTTGGTGTGTGAGTAAATCAGGAGGTCTGTTATTATTGAACTCAGACATGTCCATTAAGTCTCTCTTTTTTCCCGGTGAATTGCAGGGCAAAATTGTAAACGACATTGTCTTGCAATCAAGTCAATTAATTGTGGCAACAAACGAAGGCTTGTATACTTTTCAAATTTCTGGAACCGAATTGTTTTTCGTTGATTCTCCTGACGGTCTTCGCACAAAGGAACTCACGTCCCTAGAACGGATCCAAAATGATTCTTCTTCTTATTGGATTGGCTCGGCTGAAGGTGAAATTTTTCGCGCTAAGTCCGGCTTATCGACAAAGATTGTTGCACGTATTGTAATCCCTGGCCTTGAAAGTGCCATACAAACAATCGTGGAAAATTCTGATAATTCCTTATGGATCGGCACGCTGCAACATGGTATTTATCAACTCCGACTGAATAAGGACTTTAACATCATCGAGTCTGTAGTGCTAAACGAAGAAAACGGATATCCAGTCCGGGAGATAAAGACCATTTTTATCGATTCGCAAAAGCACATATGGATTGGCACCTTGGGGAATGGTGTAATGGATATTTACCCAAAGTACATTCAGTATGTTAGCTTAAAGGAATTGAATGTTGAAAAAGTATATGATATTGAAGAAGGGGCTCACCACTATTACATTGCTACTAATATAGGAATGTTCAAATGGGCGAGCGATTCAACAAAAAAAAATGGACTGAGTAAATTCAATCAGCTTCCTGCTGATCCGGTTATAAGTTTATTTCACGGTGCTGATGATCTATTATGGATAGGCACTGAAAACAATGGCATCTATACGTATTCAGAAACCAACAATCAATTAAAGAAAGTAGGTTTGGAGCTGGATAAGAAGCCTGTACGAGCACGATTTTTTACTCAAGACATACAGGGCAACACCTGGATATCAACGATAGGACAAGGGGTTTTTAAGTTGAATAAAAATGATGCTGTACTTTCTCATCTTTCAACTGAAGTTGGATTCATTCACAACGATATTTTTGCTATTCATCCTGATAAAAAGGGACGTGTTTGGTTTGGCAGCCAGGGTGCCGGCCTGGCGCGACTTGATCCCGATAGTTCAATGCACCTACTGTCGCAGGAAGGAATTTTTCCTAGCCATGATGTAAATGATATTACAGAAGATGCAGAAGGAAATATATGGATTGCCACCGATGGACAAGGGTATTTTAAATTCAGTGAAACAGGTTTTGAAAAAGTAAGTGAATCTAAAGATGGGTTAACAGCATTCATAGCAGGTATAGCTTTTAATAAGCAGAGCCGAATCTGGCTTGCCTATCGAAAAGGGATCAGCTATCTTGATCTTAGAACAGGTAAGCAAAGAGATTTTACTATCAAAGACGGTCTTCAAAATAATCAGTCCTATGGATCTAAGATTATGGTCGATTCCAAGGATAACGTCCTAATCTGTCATGAAAGCGGTATCACTATACTAAATGCCCTTAAGGCGAACTCTGAACTTATTCTAAAAACTTACCTGACAGGGGTGCGCATATCATTTGAGCAGTCTGTTGAAGTAGCTCC
>JANNQJ010000362.1:0-4253 GCA_031400675.1 Cyclobacteriaceae bacterium | reverse complement strand
CGAACGATAAAGAACAAATAAAAAAAGGAGGCGTATACCTAGCACCTGCCAATTATCATATGTCTGTTGAGTTAGGAAATAACTTTGCGTTATCCACTGAGGAGATGGTGAACAACTCAAGGCCGGCTATTGACATTACCTTGAGCACGTGTGCCTATGTGTATAAGGATAAGTTGATTGGAATATTATTATCCGGAGCCAACCGCGATGGAGCGCTGGGAATGAAGCATATCAAAGAACGAGGCGGGCTAACCATTGTTCAGGATCCTACCGAGTGTATGATTGAAACGATGCCGAAAGCTGCTTTGGCTATTACACAAATTGACCAGGTGCTGAAGGTTGACCAGATTGTAGAATTTTTTAAAGATTTAGATAAGCAATACCGATGATCAGGACATTTAAAGATTCGAGCAAAATTAATTTACTTCTTACCATTCTATTCATGGTAGGCATCGCTGCATCAGCCTATATACTATACAGACTACCCAACAACCTGATGTTACCCTACGGACATGAGTCTGTGTTTAATACTACTTATTTAGTGGTAGGACTTTCATTTTTAATTGGTGTGGTGGCCGTTACGCAAGCCATGCGCTATAAAAAAGAATTAATCGTGTACCGCGACCGGGTGACTGAAATGAGCCAGACCGACCTTGATGCTTCCGATTCTAATAAGAGCACCATCAGTGTTGAAAGTGTGAAAGTAGCCCTTCGTACAGCGAAAGGTGAAAAGGATATTCTTCAAAATGGTTTACAATCAATCTGCAAACAATTGGATGCCGGACAGGGTGCTGCATATTTGGTACAGCAAGAAAATGACACAAGATTTGCCGAGTTAAAGACAGGGTATGCCTTGAGTATGAGCGAAAGCACCACTACCCGTTACAATTTTGGAGAAGGACTAATTGGTCAGGCTGCTTCCAATGGCCAACTTCTTTATTTAGATGAAGTGCCCGAAGGATACATTAAGATCGTTTCAGGACTGGGGAGTGCCTCACCCCGGTACTTACTCGTTGCACCAGTAAAAAATCAGGATACCGTATTGGGTGTATTGGAGATCGCTTCTTTCACACCCTTCAGCGCTGATCAACGAAAATTTCTAGAACAAGGTGCCCAACTGGTAGCCGATAAATTATCAACTAAATAGAACGCAAGCACGAACACGTTATGATTAAAGGAATTAAGATAAGCACAAAAATTTCGGTACTGGTCATTCTCATTTCGCTTGTGGCAGTCGGGGCAATTAGCTTTTTCACATACGACTTTAACCTAAAAACAAACCGCGAAAAGATTACCAACAACCTGAGCGTGATAACCGAAAACCGCACAGCGCAAATCAATACCTATTTTGATAAGGTGGCATATAACATCGCGGTATTGCAGTCATCTACTGAAATTAAAAATGGTGGAGGAAGTACATCCGCAGCTCCCGCTGATGATTTTGGTGCCATGTTCGATATGGATGGTGGAGACCCTTCATCTGATTCAACTTCGGAATCAACCGCATCACCTCTGGAAGGGTATCTTCAAACACAGAAAGATATTCTCGGTTTCGATCAAATTTATATCATGTCAAAAGTGGGTGCCGTTACAACCTCAACCGACAGTAGACTTAAAGCAGGTAAGAATTTCTTAGATCCGGATGGCACCAGCTTCGCAAGTGCTTCAAACGGACTTCATTTTAGTGCAGTATTTAAAGATTCAATTGATTATTACGTGTATGCTTTAGCGCCCCTCGATAGTGGACGACAATTGCTCGTGGCAAAAGTCAAATTGAATGAACTTTATAAAAAATCTGTCCAGGATCATCAGGGCCTTGGTGAGTCGGGAGAAATCATTTTAGTAAAGCAAGATCTTACTTCCAAAAAAATAATCTTAGCAAGCCCGTTGCGAGGTGAGACCAATGCTCCCATAAAACTTCATGAACCTGATGACAAGGCGGTTTCCACCTTTAGAAAAGTGTTTGAAGGGGCAGACGGAACAGGGTCAGGACCTGACTATCGTAACGTCACTACCCTACAAGTCTGGAAGCCCCTTGATTACCCGGGCTGGGCGCTTATCGGAAAAATTGATAAGGAAGAAGCTGATGGGCAAGCAACGGGCCTGACGAAAATATTCATTTACGCAGGCTTATGTATAGTAGCACTGGCGACACTCCTATCCATGGTACTGGCCCGTTCACTTACAAGACCGTTGCACTCCATGCGCAATACACTGGGCATGGTAGCTGACGGTATACTCCCCGAAAATTTAGAAACCACGAGTAAAGATGAATTCGGGCAAATGGCCGGAAAGGTAAATGACCTCGTACACGCTCTGAAAAACAATGCAAATTTTGCGCAGCGTATTGGCGAAGGTAAGTACGATACAGCGTTCAAACCCGCCAGCGAAAACGATTTACTGGGGATGTCGCTCATCAATATGCGCAACAACCTGATTGAGAATGAGCGCAGGGATAAAGAGCGCAACTGGATTGTACGCGGTGTGGCCGAGATCAGCGAGATCCTGAGAATGCATGACACCATTGACACGCTGGGCGAAGATGTGATCAAATTTATTCTTGGAAAAATTGGTGCCATTCAAGGCGCTTTCTATGTTGTAAATGATGAAGAAAAAGAGAAGGTGATTGAAATGCGTGCGAGCTACGCCTATGGTCGTAAAAAATATTTACAATCAAAGTTCAAATTTGCAGAAGGATTGGTCGGGCAGGCAGCAATTGAAAAAAGTACCGTCCTTCGCACTGAAATACCCGCTGAGTATATAACCATCACCTCTGGAATTCTGGGTGAACAAAGACCTACTTGTATTCTTGTTGTTCCGCTTATTACAAACGAAGATGTATTTGGTATCCTGGAGTTTGCAGGCTTCAAAAAATTCGATCCATCACAGGTAAAGTTTGTGGAGGAGCTTAGTTTAATCCTCGCACGTACCATTTATAATATCAAGGTAAATGAACGTACGCGTCACTTGTTGGAAGAATCACAAGAGATGAGCGCTGAACTCAAAGAGAAGCAGGAAGTGTTGCGTCAGAATGCAGAGGAAATGCAAGCGACACAAGAAGAGTTAACCCGAACCAATCAAAGGCTCGAAGAACAAATAGAAGAAGTAAACCGCACGCAGAAGCGGATGCAGCTGTTGCTTGAAAACGCTTCAGAGGTTATTACGATTTACGAAGAAGATGAAACGATCCGCTACATCTCTCCTTCAGTAGAAACTATTTTAGGATATATTCAAAAGGAAATGATCAATACACGCGATGACGAAAAAGTACATGCTGATTATCGCGAAGTGTTTAAAGGGCTTTTCCAAAAGATGCGCGAAAATGCCGATGAAAAAGTAACGGTTCAGTTCGAATACAAAACAAAGCACAGTGGTTACATCTGGATTGAGGCCACGGGAACAAACTGTATGTCAAACCCCGCTATTCATGGGTACATTCTGAATTCACGCGACATCACAGAAAAACGAAGGGCAGAGCAGGAACAACGCATGCGCAGTAAGATGCAGGCGCTATCAGAAAATTCACCTGACCTGATCACTCGTCTCGAGCACGATGCTATTTCGTATATCAATCCGGTGATCGAAGAGTTTACGGGTAAAGCTCCTGCATTCTTCTTAAATAAAAATGTGAAAGAGGTTGAGCTTGATGCTTCCATTCTTGAAGGCTGGTTGCGTATTGTAGAAGACGTGAATAGAACTAACAACACCGTTGCTACAGAAATGGATTTTCCTACTGAAGCTGGCAAACGGGTAATGCAAGTGAATGCTATTCCGGAATACGATGAATCCAATAAGATTGAATCGGTACTTGTAGTTTCGCACGATATTACAGAACGTAAGTTGATTGAACTTGAAATTCAAAATAAGAACAAGAAGATCACCGAGAGTATCAACTACGCTAAGCGAATTCAAAATGCCATTCTACCGAACAACCGAGTAATCTCGAAAGCGTTGCCTGAATCTTTCATTTTATACAAACCTAAAGATGTAGTGAGTGGAGACTTCCCGTGGTACATGCAGATTAAAGATGATATTTATATTGCAGCAGTTGACTGTACCGGTCATGGTGTACCAGGCGCGCTGTTGTCGTTGATTGGTTATTTCTTATTAAATGATATTGTAAGAAGCCGGAAGATCACCGAACCTGGAATTATTCTCGACCTACTGGATGAAGGCGTGACCGGTACAGTCAACTGCTGCAATATAAATATCATCTTTAATCTGCATGTACCACGGGAAGTCTCCACTCACTA
>JANNQJ010000361.1:0-5905 GCA_031400675.1 Cyclobacteriaceae bacterium | reverse complement strand
ACCTGGGGGTGACATTAAGTACGTCTATATTATAGGTGCAGTTGGAATTTTTATACTACTCATTGCCTGCATTAACTTTATGAATCTTTCTACGGCTCGTTCTGCCAGCCGCGCGAAAGAAGTAGGGCTTCGTAAAACGCTTGGTTCTGTTCGCTCCAAGTTAATCCTTCAGTTTTTGTCTGAATCGTTTGTATACACACTGGCGGGAACGCTAATTGCGCTTGCCAGTGTTTATCTTTTGCTACCGGCATTTAATTTATTGGCAGGTAAGCAACTTGGATTTAATGCGATGCTTACGCCTGTTTTTTTGGGAGGAGTTGTTGTGGTGTTCTTCGTTGTCGCCTTACTTGCTGGAAGCTACCCTGCTTTTTATCTCACCTCATTCAATCCGGTTGATGTATTGAAAGGAAAGGTAAAGGCTGGTATGAAAAGTAAAGGTATCAGAAGCTCCCTTGTGGTTGTACAATTCACAATTTCAATTGCGCTGATTATTTGCACCATGGTTGTATACAATCAACTTAATTATTTACAGGAAAAAAATATTGGCCTCGATAAGCAAAATGTATTGGTATTGCGTAACACAAGCAGATTAGGAAATAACCGGGATGCCTTCCGGGAATCATTGAACAATCAGTCAGGTATTGTTAATGCAAGTTACACCAATAACGTTTTTCCTGGAGTAAATAATACTACTGTTTTCCGTACAGCAGGCACTACACAGGATCGTATTTTGGGTATTTATACTGCCGACTATGATCACCTGAATGTCCTGAAAATGGAATTGCTACAGGGAAGATTTTTCTCAAAAGATTTCCCTTCTGATTCTTCGGCTTGTGTTATTAATGAGGCAGCGGTTAAGGAGTTGGGATGGACAGATCCTTTAAATGAGAAGTTAACCAATTACAACGGGCCGACCTCTGAAGACATGACGGTCGTAGGGGTTGTAAAGGATTTTAATTTTGAATCCTTCAAAACAAACGTTCGCCCATTGGTTATTCGATTATCTCAGCGTTCAAATAATATTCTGATCCGATACGAAGGTAATTCAAAGGATGCTGTAGCAATAGTAGAAGCTTTATGGAAGAAGAATGCAACGAACGAACCGTTTGAGTATGTGTTTCTGGATGAAAATTTCGATAGGCTTTTCCGGGAGGAACAACGATTAGGAAAGGTATTTTCTGTGATGACAGCCATTGCAATCTTCGTTGCATGTCTGGGTCTGATGGGACTGGCTTCTTTCACAGCCGAACAGCGCACAAAAGAAATAGGCATTCGTAAAGTAATGGGGGCATCGGTTTCCTCAGTGAGTGCACTGCTTTCTAAGGAGTTTATGATTTTGGTAGCGATTGCCTTTGTGGTGGCTTCTGTACTAGCCTGGTATGCCATGGATACATGGTTGAGCTCATTTGCCTATCGTATAACATTGGGGCCTATTGTTTTCGTGCTTGGCGGAGTAATTGCCGCAGTAATTGCCTGGCTTACGGTAAGTTTCCACTTTATTAAGGCCGCACGTTCAAATCCTTCGGATTCACTCAGATACGAATAGAGTTAAATGAAGAGATTCTTGAAAATCACAAAGTACTGATGGTAAGTTATTTATGATTTTCAATATTAAATAATTGTTAACAGCTTAATCTTCCCGCAACCTTTTGCTAATTTGGATCCCTAATAAAAACCTTATGAGCAAAACGAAAGAATTGAAGAAGGATCTGAAAACCAAGCTGACTGACTCCATGGAAAAGACAGTGAAGGCGGTGACTACGGGGTCTAAGAAATTGAAAAAATTGATTAAAAAATCATCGAAGAAGATAGCCTCAGCCACTGCAGCTTCCGTGCGTAAGCAAGAAAAGAAAAGTAAGAAGGCAGCGAAAACAAAAGATAAGGCCGTTGCCAAAACACCGAAAGAAAAGAAGTCCTCTGAAAAGGAGAAATTAGCAGTGGCCTGATTCAACGCCTGCGCTGAAGCCATTCGAATATCGACACATTCATTACGACTAATAACATCCCGTAGAATACATCTTCTACGGGTATTGTTCCCAATCTTACCCCTAAGTTTTCCACATCATTATACCAGACTACGGGATCATCAATCCATGATCCTGTGAGGATTCCGTTTACGATAAAAAATGGAATCAGGATAAAAAGGTAGGAGAAATAGAATCTGCCAAGGAAAGGAGCCTTCCTGATAAATTGAACTAAGAAAATATATGTAGCAAGTCCTAGAAAGGTAGTACAGGTATACCACTTATCTATATTTACTATTCCTAGGATTAAAGAAATAGCAATCAATCCAATTGAAATGACTTTTTGGGAAGAACCGAAGTAATTTTTTTTTATTAGATAGTTTAATGCTTCGTATGTAAACACGCACGCATACGGGATACAGATGAAGAATAAAATTTCTTCTAACGGCAAACTTCCGACATATATTCCCGAAAGGTATTGCTCATTAAATCCCCACACGCCCAGTTGGGTAAAGAATTCATCCCAGACAATAAAGATGATTCCCGGAATAAGGATAGCAATCCACAAATATTTCCATTTTTTTGAAAAATTTGCTTTCGAATAGAAGCTAAAGATGAACGGGAAGAGTATCGAGAGTATATCGATTGATAGATAGAGGTATTTTGAATTCAAAGCTATTGGGTTTCCTGACGTTCCTTTTTGAGCGTAAACTGTTTGGGTTCATATTTTTTTGGAGCAATCAAAAATCCAAATGCTTCGCATCCTTCCTTGGTATGTTTGCTGTGATGAATGTAATGGGCGTTGATCATGCGTTGTAAATACTTACTCCGCTTTTCGGGTCTCCACTTTAACCGTTGGTGAACGATCACATCATGAAAGGCCATATAGAATATTCCATAACAAAGTATTCCAAGTCCAACAGCGAGGCCATACGGGTTGTAGTTGATTAAACTAAAATAATAGAACAACCCGATGGAGGGAAGACTGAATACAACCGCAAACCAATCATTTTTTTCTAATGTATGATCATGAACGGTGTGATGTGATTTATGCCATACCCATAGAAAGCCATGCATCACATATTTGTGTGTGAACCATGCCACAAATTCCCAAAACAGAAACATTCCAATTGTAATGAATGCGCAAATTAGAATCGTTACCCCATTCATCTCTTATGCTGATTTATTGTTTTTAAAATACTGCTCTAAAACCTGAAAGCGATGATCAAAAATACGATTCACCTCTTTGGTAACAAAAAGCCAATGAGCAATTCTACCAATAAAACCATAGCCTATGGCGTAATTCACTTCATCGGTCATTTCAACTCCCCCGGTAACTTCTTTAAAATGGTGTTGGTGATGCCACAAAGCGTATGAACCAAATCGCTGCTCATCGATAAAGTGTACAAGCTCTTTAACCTGCGTTATTTCGGTTACCCAATGCACTTTAATACCTGGCAGAATACTTACGTGATAACGAATGATCTGCCCTGCGTAAGCCTTATCTCCACCCGACATGTAAAGAATTTTGAACCCCATTTGTTCAGGGGTAATTTTGGAAAGATTCTTGGGTGAAGAAAAAAACTCCCAGGCCTCCTGAAGTGAAAGGGGAAGAATCTGGGTTCTTTTGAGGTTATAAATTTTCATACTATTGAAACAAGGGCTGGGTTAAATGGTTATGCCCCAACAATATTCCTTGCCATCTTTGGGAAGATTAATCCATGAAAGGGTAATACCGAATACCAATACAGGCGACCCCATAAACCGAGAGGCCGATACGTAGCGGTTTGAAACAATATCTTCTTTCCATCACTTTCTTTTACGTTGAATTCAAGCCAGGCCTCTCCGGGCAGTTTCATTTCGGCATAGAGTAACAGTCTCCCATTCGGTTTGTCCGCAACGAGCACTCTCCAAAAGTCAAGTGCATCGCCTGCTTTCAAGTCTGTATCACTTCTTCTCCCTCTTCGCAATCCAACTCCGCCTACCATTTTATCAATCACACCGCGGATACGCCACATCCAATTACCGAAATACCAACCACGTTTGCCGCCTATTGCCCAAATATTATTGATTACTTCTTCTTTGCTGCGATTAAACTCAACCTGCCGATTATCGGTGAATACTGCATTCTCCGGTACATGAATATTATTAAGAAAATCTTTATCAAGAGTTCCCAGCGATATTGAATCTTTCCAACTTGAGATGACGCTTTTTTGACTGATCTTATCAAATGCCAAGCGAACGGCCTCTTCATAGCTGAGAAGTTTGGTAGGAACAATTTTCTGAATCCGATTATCGCTGCAAATCACTTCGTTTTTCATGCTGTTAACCAAGCTACGCGCCAACGAAAAAGTTGTTGAGGTGACGAATACCAACCATAATGATGATAATTTTGGGGAAAGTACGGGCACGGATATTATAAGTCGCTTCAAATTTCTGACTTTAGCAAAACCGTATAGCATTTGCTTATACGTAAGTACTTCCGTTCCACCAATATCAAATGTTTCATGAAATGCTTCGGGTCGTAAAAGGATTCCGTGCAAATACTCTATCACATTTCGAATACCTATTGGCTGACATCTCGTCTTTAACCATTTAGGGGCAATCATCACGGGAAGTTTTTCTACGAGATCGCGAATGATTTCGAAAGAGGCGCTTCCGGAGCCTATAATAATTGCAGCGCGCAAAACTGTAACGGGAGCTTTCGCACTTTTCAACATGCCCTCCACATTTTTGCGAGAGAGCAAATGATCAGAAAGATCGTCAGCGTTAACAATCCCACTTAAATAGATGATCTGACGAGCGCTTGTACCATTAATCAGCGCAACGAAATTTGTTGCAGAATTTGCCTCCATTGCAGTGAAGTCAGTGTTGGATGAGCTCATCGAATGCACTAAGTAATAGGCGGCATCAATATCGGTAGGAACCGTTGCTAAGGTCGACTTTTCGTTCAGGTCAATCTCAATAACGGTGATATGTTTCAGAAACTCAGCGGTAAAGTCATCCCAGTCAAACCTTCGTTGATCCCGAACTAAGCAGACTACGTGATGCCCCGCTTCAACCAATACAGGCAAGAGCCTGCGACCGATGTAGCCCGTGGAGCCGGTGAGAAGGATTTTCATTTAGATGGTAAAGTATTCATGCCTGTAACAAAATATCAGGGTAATTGTTTGCGTTGAAAGTAACTCTTTTAAAGACGACAATTCTTTAATACGTATGGGTTTTTGTCTCACCACCGCCTTCCGGTATCCTAAAAATTAATCAAGTTATCTACATTATTCGTGCGAATCCTTTGTTTCCTGATAATAGATATAGGTTTATGCTCTAGTGAGCCTAATTAATCTCTGTTAAGCATTTGCAAACCCAGTTGATATGAGAATGTTTCAGCAACACATGAAAATATACGTTGAATAATTTTCCAATTGTAGGAACAATTTGACCTGAAGCCTGTTAAAGAGGCTTACTAAAATAAAGTTACCATGAAAAATATTCTTTCTTTATCTCTTGCTCTTTTTATTGCTGCAACCACATTTGCTCAAACTAAAGATGTTGTTGAAATCGCCATCAGCTCTGCCGACCACACAACTTTAGTAGCCGCAGTGAAGGCAGCCGATTTAGTTACTACGTTGAAAGGAAAAGGTCCTTTCACAGTGTTCGCACCTACAAACACAGCGTTTGCTAAATTACCTGTGGGTACTGTAGAAAATCTATTGAAGCCTGAGAATAAGGCGCAATTGGCTAAAATATTAACCTACCATGTTGTGAGTGGCAATTTAGATGCAGACGCTGTTATGGCAGCTGTTAAAACCGGAAGTGGAAAGGCAATAGTTACAACCGTAAGTGGTGGTAAATTAACTGTTTCGGTAGATGGAGGTAAAGTGAAACTTACTGACGAGTCTGGAAATTCAGCTTTTGTAATCGCAGCCGATTTGAAAGGCAGC
>JANNQJ010000360.1:0-9430 GCA_031400675.1 Cyclobacteriaceae bacterium | reverse complement strand
GCTTGGTCGGGCGAGGGCATAAAATTACCCTCTATGCTAACAGAATTATTGCCAAAGTCAGCTTCTATAATAACGATATGCCTTATCAGCGAACTTAATGCAGGATGAATATTGTATTGTTCTGTACGGATATTTGGCATCAGGTTGTCCATCCTTTACTGTCAAGAGCGATGGTTAATATTTATTCTTTTCCTTGTTTTACTTTTATTTTATCGGGAGGCCAAGATTGCCGCTAACACCCGTGCATCTGCAATACACTTTTTAAATATCCATTAAATTTAAAAAAAAGGGCAGTTTTAAACTGGCCTTTTTTTTCAGAAGAAAAAATGTGTTCTTAATTCATTCTCAGCTTTAATTTCTTGCCGAGTTCTTCTACAGAAGATTTAAAGTTGGCATCGGTCTTCATCATATCCTCCACAGACTCAAGTGCATGAATCACAGTGCTGTGATCGCGGCCTCCAAAATTATTACCAATCAGCGCAAGCGTTAACTGTGTATAACGTTTGCAAAAGTACATCGCCACCTGGCGCGGGATTACAATTTCACGTTTCTTGATTTTGCTTTTTAGCGACTCCAGGTCCACCTTGAAATACTCGGATACTGTCTTTTGAATAAAGTCAACGCTTACATCCGACTGTATTTCTTTAATAATGTTTTTAAGAACCTCTTTTGCCAGCTCCAGGTCAATATTCTTTTTTAAAAGTGTGGCATGGAACATCAGTGAATTCAGTACACCCTCCATGTCGCGCAAATTGGTATCCACACTGTATGCTAAATACTCTGCTACTTCTGTCGGAATATCAATTCCATCGGCCTGCATCTTGCGGTGAATGATCGCCAGCTTGGTTTCAAAATCAGGTTCCTGTAAATCGGCAGTAAGTCCCCATTTAAATCTTGACAAAAGTCTTTCCTGGAAACCCTTCATATCCCGTGGGGGGCAATCACTGGTCATGATAACCTGTTTGCCCGATTGGTGAAGTTGGTTGAATATGTGGAAAAATATTTCTTGTGTTTTTTCGCGTCCTGCCAAAAACTGAACATCGTCAAGAATCAGTAAGTCAACCTGAAGGTAAAAATTCTGGAAATCCTGAAGCTTGTGATTTTGCAACGCATTCAGGAATTGTGTGGTGAAATCGTTTTGATCGACATACAGAACAATCTTATTCGGCATATTATTTCTGATCTCATTGCCAATTGCCTGCACCAAATGGGTTTTACCCACACCCACACCACCGTAAAGCATAAGCGGGTTAAACGAAGTGATTCCAGGTTTTTTGGCCACTGCCACTCCGGCCGAACGTGCTAAACGATTACAATCGCCTTCCACAAAATTATCGAAGGTATAGGTCGGATTGAGCCTTGAATTAATGGTTTGTGGGTTTAATGCCCTGAAAGAAAATGGAGAATATTCGTCTCCCGATCCACTCACTTGATTTCGTTTCGTACCCATCCCATTCGGATAATGCACAGCAACGGGGGGATTTGTATTATTTCCGCTATCGACAATTACAGAATATTCCAACCGACCCGTTGGGCCTAAAACAATATTCAATGCCTTTTTCAATATGGGAACGTAATTGTCTTCAAGCCATTCGTAGAAGAACTGAGAGGGAACCTGAATGGTCAATACATCTCCTTCCACATTCAACGGAACGATGGGCTTAAACCAGGTGTTGAAATTTTCATCACCTACGCTCTCTTTTACTACTTCGAGACAGTCTGTCCATACGGTTCCGCAATCAACTTCCATGGAGTTATCAATTAGGGTGAGTTTCTCTTACTTTTTTAGAGAAAGGGAGACAAAGATGTGAAAAAAGCTTTTAACAAATCAATACCTGTAGCCCTTGATTATTCAAAATAAAATGTTGACATGGTAGAGCCAATTTTCAATACAAGGAATAATTAATATCTATCAAAAAATACTCGAACAAACGATTGAGCGATACGATTTCTTACCTTGCGTCATGGCCGATAAACCCCTCATAAACGATTTGTTCATCGATTTCCAGAAACATACCCGTCAGGATTGGGTGCGAACGGCCATCACAGAAATTGATGGTAAAAATCCTGAAGAAACACTTTCGTGGAAAGCTGACTCCATAGCTGGAAAGGCCTATTACGACAAAACTGACCTTCCAGATCAGAATTTTCAACTGGCACCTTCTTCCAATCCGTATCTCGGAAATAGAACCTGGCATAATCTTCCTCTGATAACAGTTCAATCCGAAAAAGAGGCTAACCAAATTGCATTGAAGCATTTACAAAGCGGTGCAGACGGAGTTTTGTTTGACATCCGTTCAAAAAAAGACCCTGACATTAATCTATTGCTAGAGGGAATTGAGTGGCCTTATTGCATGATCAGCTTTTGGGTAAATGAAGATTCAAGTGAAGCTTTAAGTTCAATTCCTGCCTACATCAAGAAAAAAAATTGGGAGGCCACATCAATAACCGGATTCCTGCTTTGGCCCGCCCGGATGACTCGGTCGGACGGGGATTCTGTCCCGAAAAAAATTCAAAATTGTATATCAGAGTTCAAAGCATTTTCTCAATTCAAAGTTTTTACTCTGGCGACAACACAATCGGATGCTATTGAACAGATAGCCGATTCTATAACCAACGGAATTAAACTTTTAGAAAGCGTCAAAAATCCGGAAGAATTTTTTCACCAAATTGCTTTTTCAATTCCAGTTGGTACTGATTTCTTTTTAGAGATTGCTAAACTAAAAGCGCTTCGGTTGCTTTGGAGTGAGGTAGCAAATTCACACGGAGTAAAGTCAGTTCAACCTGAAAAGCTTTTCATCCATGCGCGTTCAGAAGTCTGGCTGAATGAAGGTTATCAGCCACACAGCAACATGCTCAAAAGTACTACGGCATCGATGGCTGCTGTTTCAGGAGGATGTGATGCGCTGACCGTTTATCCTGAAAAAGAAGACGATTCCAATATGAATCGTATTGCCAGAAATGTATCAAATATTTTACGCGAAGAATCACATTTCAACAAAGTGGCTGATCCTACCGCAGGGTCTTACTATGTTGACGTGCTCACAAAACAAATTGTAGAAAAGGCAAAGGAGAAAGTTGTTCAAGGTTCAAGGTTCAAAGTTCAAAGCTCAAAGCCAATAATCAAGAATCTAGAATCTAGAACCCAGAATCCAATCTGGTTGAGTCCAGAGACAATAGAAATCAAACCATCCTATACAAAAGAGGACGTAATAAGTTTCAGTCACCTCGATTTCACTTCCGGTCTTCCACCCTATTTACGTGGACCGTACGCCAGCATGTTCGCCACCCGACCGTGGACGATACGGCAGTATGCCGGATTTTCTACAGCCAGAGATTCAAACGCTTTTTATCGCAGAAACCTTGCTGCGGGACAAAAGGGTTTATCCGTTGCTTTTGACTTGGCTACGCACCGAGGCTATGATTCTGATCATGAACGCGTAACAGGCGATGTTGGAAAAGCTGGAGTTGCCATTGACTCTGTACTGGACATGAAAATTCTTTTCGATCAGATACCGCTGAATAAAATGTCGGTGTCCATGACGATGAATGGCGCAGTGATACCCATTCTCGCTTTCTACATCGTAGCGGCAGAAGAACAAGGCGTGAAGCCACATCAACTTAACGGAACAATTCAAAACGATATTTTGAAAGAGTTCATGGTACGCAACACCTACATCTATCCGCCTGCTCCTTCCATGCGCATTGTGGCGGATATTTTTGCCTACGCTTCGAAGCACATGCCCAAGTTTAATTCTATCAGCATCAGCGGATATCATATGCACGAAGCGGGAGCACCTGCTCATATCGAACTTGCATACACCCTTGCTGATGGATTAGAGTACATCCGATCAGGAATTAAAGCTGGAATTGCCATTGATGATTTTGCTCCTCGTTTGTCATTCTTCTGGGGCATCGGGATGAATTTCTACATGGAGATCGCTAAGATGCGCGCAGGACGGCTGCTCTGGTCGAAGATTGTCAAGCAGTTCAATCCAAAAAATCCGAAGTCCATGGCGTTGCGCACACACTGCCAGACTTCAGGATGGAGTTTAACTGCCCAAGATCCCTATAACAACGTGACACGCACGTGTGTGGAAGCACTTGCAGCGGTGTTGGGTGGAACACAATCCCTTCATACCAATTCATTGGATGAAGCTATCGCGCTACCAACAGATTTTTCGGCACGCATTGCGCGGAACACACAGCTCTATCTTGAAAAAGAAACCGGCATTACACGAGTAGTTGACCCAATGGGCGGCTCTTATTATGTTGAAACGCTTACTGCTGAGTTAGTGGAAAAGGCTTGGGAACTAATTGAAGAGGTTGAAAGACTTGGTGGTATGACGAAAGCAATTGAAAGTGGTGTTCCAAAAATGCGAATCGAACAGGCGGCTGCAGCCAAGCAAGCGCGCATTGATTCAGGTCGAGATGTTATTGTTGGAGTGAACAAATATCAGTCAGCTGAAAAACCAGATTTTGATATTTTAGAAGTAGACAATGCTGCCGTTCGATTAGAACAAATAGAGCGACTTCATCAATTAAAAAAAGATAGAAATACTTCGGATGTTGAAGCATGCTTGAATGCACTTGCTTTAGCTGCTGAAACAGGAAAGGAAAATCTTCTTGAACTGGCCATAGATGCAGCACGTAAGCGAGCTACCCTCGGAGAAATATCTTCTGCTATGGAAAAAGCATTTGGCCGGTACAAGGCAACCATTAAATCCATTTCAGGTGTATATTCGGGGGCGATGAAAGATCAATCTGAATTTGAAGAAGCTCGCAAACTTTCCGATCAATTTGCTGAATTGGACGGTCGCAGGCCCAGAATTCTGGTCGCTAAAATGGGACAGGATGGGCACGACCGTGGCGCGAAAGTAATTGCCACTAGTTTTGCCGACCTCGGTTTCGATGTTGACATCGGTCCGTTGTTTCAAACTCCTCAGGAAGTTGCGATGCAGGCTGCAGAAAATGACGTCCATATTGTAGGGGCATCCAGTCTTGCTGGGGGGCATAAAACGCTTGTACCTGAATTGATTGCCGGACTCAAGAAAATTGGCCGGGAAGATATTATGGTAGTCGCTGGTGGTGTGATTCCTGCGCAGGATTATGATTTCCTTTACAAATCAGGGGTTTCCTTTATTTTCGGCCCTGGTACGATCATAACCGATGCCGCCAAGGAAATCCTTGGAAAACTGATCCGAAATAATCCCTAAGGCGGGTTACTATTTCATCTCATTTTTTAAGAATAAAATTCATAGCTTAGAGATTCAATCTTTAAACAAACCCTCTTACGTCATGAAAGTTATCCGGTTGATCAGTGTGTGGATTTTAGTGTTGCTTTGCAGTATTCCTGCGATCTCCCAGAAAAAATTTGACAAGCAACTCGCAAAGGCAGATAAAGCGTATAATGCTGGCGAATACAGTAAGGCTTTAAAGAGCCTTACTAAATTTAAAAAAAGTGTAACGGGCAAACTTGGTCAGAATAATAAGTACATGCCGGGTTATTATATCCGGGAAGCCAGAACAAATCTTAATGCTGGCAATCTCACAGGTTTCGATGCCAGCCTTACCAATGCCATCAACGCAAGCTTTACACTTAATGGCGATGCCAGTAATAACCACGCGGCTGTTCTTACCGATGTTGCCGAAACATACAACCAATACGGAAATTATCGCTTAAGTCGCGAATACCTGGACAAAGCTGTTGAAATTGCTAAGAAAGCTACACCTGAAGACCTTGTATTAAAAGGTAAAATCAATCTTGAATTGGCAGAAGCCTTAATCGGGCAGGGATTTAGCAATGAAGCACTTAAAGTACTTCGCGAAAACGAAAAATTCTTCCTTGAACGTGCCATTGAAAAAGAAACGTATGTAGAAGAAGGAAAAATCAAAAGTCGAAGAGTACCAGAGGAAGAACTAAATCCACGTTTTGCTTCATACGCCAAGTTACTTACACTCATTGGATATGCGTATGCTAAACAAGGTGATATAGATCAGGGTGATGGGGCATTTAAACTTGCTCACAATTGGATACGAGACAAGCAACGCTACTTGGGCGAAACTAATTTGGCGCTGGTACTGAATGACTACTTGTATTTAAAAATGTGGGTTGAAAATAACAATGGAAAAGTACCAGACAATCTTCCCGAAAAGTATCTTGACTATAGTGATTTACTAGCGGATCTCAAGAAAAGAACTTCCCCCGCTGTCCCACTCGGGCACGATATTTACCTCTCTTATCTGGATGATTTACAACGTAAAGAAAGTACAGCCCGCTACGCCAGCTTAAAAGCAGAGTATGACAGAATGTTGGGTAAATATTTTACCAAAACAAGCCTCGTGAATGTTAACCTGAAGGCCATTGAGTTTGATGGCAAACTTAAAAAAGACAAAACAAAAAGCGTGGAGGCAGATGCGTTAGACATTCTCAACTCCAAGACGTTACCATACAATTACAAAACAACTGTCCGTACACTTGAGTTTCTGTTTGAATTATCACTCCAATCGAAACGCTATACCAATGCTGAAGGCTATCTGGATCAAATCCAGGTGATAAAAAAAGAACTGTATGGTGAAATTTCTCCAGCGTATCATTTATCCAGGATCTCCCTCGCATGCTTTTATATAGATTATACGAATAAAATAGACGAAGCCAGGAAAATTTTTGATCAGAGCTATACGAATCTCGCTTCTAAAGAAATTGCCCCTAAATACAAAGATCACCTCACGATTTTAAATAGTCTGGCTACACTGTATGAACTATCCGATAATTATAGTTTAGCGTCAGCTACACTTGATAAAGCAAGGGATATTGCCCGTGTTAAATACGAAGATAAAGACCCTGAGTATGGAGTAGAGTTGGACAAGGTAGCCCAATTGCAAATTAAGTTGGGGCAATACGATAAAGCCGAAGAGAATATTAACAGTTCGATTAAAATACTGGAAGAGTACAGAAAAGACGACACCCGAATTGCGCAATACATCCATTCTATTGAAACCCAGGCTAAACTTTATGGCATTAAAGGAATGTTTGATGAGGCTCAGGACAATCTTGACCGCACACGCAAGCTTATTGTAAAAGCTGATGTTCCAATTGGAAATGAATTGTCTACTGCAGAAGAGTTATCAAGCTTGTTGATACAATTGGGTAAGTACTCTCAAACAGATCGATTACTCAACACACTTATTACCGAAAACGAAAAACTCTTTGGCCCTACCTCTATTCGCTTGATTGATCCGTTAGTCAATAAAGGTAGAATTCTGCTTGCGAAAGGCGATTATACGGAGGCTCAAAAAATTGCCAACAGGGCAAATCAAACTGCTGTTAAAACATATACTGAAAACTCTACAAAAACAGCTCCTACCCAAAAACTTCTCAGCGACATCTACTACACCCTGGGAGATTATGATAAAGCCGAGGATAATATTAAGAAGGCTTTAGTGAGTCAGGAAAAGCAGTTTGGAAGGAACCACATAGAGGTCGCTAAATCATTGTCTCAACTTGCCCTCATTAAATTTCACAAAGGTGATGATAAAAAAGAGGTTGAGAGGCTTATGCTTGAATCTCGTGATATCATGGCGAACAAGCTCGGTAAAGACAATCCGCAATATGCTGAGATTCTAAAAAATGTGGCGGTCTTGTATATTTCTGAAAAAAGATACGACATAGCCTTCAGTTCGTTAACGGTGGCCGAAAGCATCTGGCGTGCTAAAACAGGTACTAAAAATAACATCAATGCCGCGAGCATTTATACCCTTACCGGAGATGTGTATTATCAGCAAAAGAATTACAGGAAAGCAGAAGAATTCTACAACAAGTCAAAAGATCTGTACGAAAAATTCTTTAGTTCTTCTCATCCTGAGTATGTAAAAGTGCTTTCGAAATTAAGTAAAGTGTATTACATGGAAAAGGATTACAAAAAGTCCAAAAAACTGATTGAAGAATCCTTAAACAACTACGAAAACTTTATTAAGAGTTATTTCCCTGCACTGAGCGAACGCGAAAAAGCAAGATACTGGAACACCATTAAAGGAGACTTTGAGTTTTATAATACGCTTGCGTTTAGCAAGCTAGATGACTTCAAAGATCTTTCAGGAAAAGTATACAACTATCAATTGCTGACAAAAGCATTATTGTTGAGTTCTGCGATTAAAATCCGCGAACGAATACAAAACAGTACCGATGAGGACTTAAAAAATCAGTACAACACCTGGTTGCAGAATAAAGAATTACTCACGCTGGCACTTTCTATGAGCCCTGTTCAACTAGCCGAAAATGAAATAGACCCTGCTGCTTTAACCCAGGAAGTAGAGCGTTTAGAAAAAGAGCTGAGTCAGAAGTCGGAGTTGTTCGGACAAAGTTTTGAAAATAAACGAATCACCTATGAGGATGTGAAGAAGACCTTGAAACCAACCGAAGTAGCCATTGAAATGGTTCGATTCCGATATTATGATCATTCCTTTACAGATTCTGTAGTGTATGCTGCCCTTTATCTTAAAAATGATTTTACCAGACCAAAGGCATTAACCTTGAACGATGGCCACAAAATGGAAGGCCGCTATTTTAAATACTTTAATAATGCCATTACGGGAAAAATACCGGATAACATTTCGTACGGTGTTTTCTGGGAGCCCATCCAAAAAGAAATTGGCCAGGTATCAACTGTGTACTTATCTGCTGATGGCGTGTATAACCAAATAAATCTGGAGGCTATACCAACACCTGATGGAAAATATATTCTCGATAACTCCAACATTGTATTGGTGAGTAACACGAAGGATATTTACCTGCGAAAAATAAAATCACGAAACGCAGCAGAAAATACTGCCTCTATGTTTGGAAATCCCACGTTCTACCTCACAGCCTCTGCCAATCCCGAAATTTCCGCGTTACCCGGAACCGAGAAAGAAATTAGCCAACTTCAATTCCTGCTGAAGCAAAAGGGTTGGGCCACCAAAGAATATATTGAAAACACAGCAACAGAAGAACGAATTAAGGAACTTAATAGCCCCAAAATCTTTCATGTGGCCACGCATGGGTTCTACAAACCTACTCAACAGGTAACAGCCGAAACTGAAATGGAAGGCAATGAAGCACAATTGACTCAAAACCCGCTGATGCGGACAGGTTTGATGTTTAAAGGAGCTGGTGATTTGTGGGATAAAACAGATTACAATTACAACATGGAGGCAGGAATACTGACCGCATATGAAGCTTTGTCGGAGATTTCCTGAGTTGAGCCACTTCTGATAAAACTTAAGCATCAATTTTTGTGTGGCATCATCATCTACTTTAAACATACTCATGATTAGGATTTTTGCGCCTGCTACCAGAAAGGCACGTTGCAATCCGTATACTCCTTCTCCTGCCTCTAATTGCCCTAACCCGGTTTCACAGGCACTCAGTACAACTAAATCTGTCTTATCC
>JANNQJ010000359.1:0-6612 GCA_031400675.1 Cyclobacteriaceae bacterium | reverse complement strand
GTTGATCATTGGCGATCGTCAAACTGGAAAAACAGCAGTAGCGATTGATACGATCATCAACCAATAGGAATTTTACGATAAAGGAGAACCCGTTTATTGTATTTATGTAGCGATTGGTCAAAAGGCATCAACGGTTGCTTCTGTAGCAGCAGAGTTGGAAAAAGCAGGGGCATTAGCATATACCGTTATTGTATTGGCTGCAGCAGCAGACCCGGCACCTCTTCAGTTCTTTGCTCCGTTCACAGGTGCATCCATTGGGGAATTTTTCCGCGACACGGGTCGTCCGGCTCTTGTAATTTATGATGACTTATCGAAGCAAGCAGTGGCATACCGTGAAGTGTCGTTGTTGTTGAGAAGACCTCCGGGTCGTGAGGCATATCCGGGTGATGTGTTTTACTTGCACTCTCGTTTATTGGAGCGTGCTGCAAAAATCATTAACAACGATGCCATTGCGAAGAACATGAATGATCTTCCTGCTTCTATCAAGCATTTGGTAAAAGGTGGTGGTTCATTAACTGCCCTTCCAATTATTGAAACACAGGCTGGTGACGTATCGGCCTATATTCCAACCAACGTGATTTCGATTACAGATGGCCAGATATTCCTTGAGACCAACCTATTCAACTCAGGTATTCGTCCTGCCATTAATGTGGGTATCTCCGTATCACGTGTAGGAGGAAATGCACAGATTAAATCGATGAAGAAAGTAGCGGGTACGTTGAAGCTTGATCAGGCACAATTCCGAGAACTTGAAGCATTTGCGAAATTTGGATCTGATCTGGATGCCGCTACAAAACTTACGATTGAGCGTGGAAGAAGAAACCAGGAGATATTAAAGCAAGATCAATATGCGCCTGTTTCAGTTGAAGACCAGGTGGCCATCATTACAGCCTCTACACGTGGCTTTATGGATAAAGTGCCGGTGAATAAGGTGCGAGAGTTTGAGAAAGAATTTACTGAATTGATGAATGCGACACATCGTACTGTACTTGACAACCTGCGTGCAGGTAAGTTTGACGATGCAGACGTTGCTACTATTAAAAAAGTAGCTGCAGATATATCAGCTAAGTATTAATTGAAGTTGATTAACAGAACATGCCAAGTTTAAAAGAAGTAAAAAACCGAATTGGCTCTGTGGTCTCCACACAGCAGATTACCAAAGCCATGAAAATGGTGGCGGCTGCCAAGCTGAGAAGATCACAGGATAGGATTCAACAAATGCGGCCTTTCGCAAAGAAGCTATCTTCTATACTTCAAAACCTTTCTTCTGCTCAGGCAGGGGAAGCTGGTGATAACTGGTATGCAAAAGTTCGGGAAGAGAAGAATGTTTTGATTGTAGCGGTGAGTTCAGATCGCGGTCTTTGTGGCTCTTTTAACAGTAACGTGTTTAAGGGAGTTTTAAAGCTCATTCAGGATCAGTATGATGGCCAGTTTAAAAAGGGGAATGTTACGATTTTGCCAATCGGCAAAAAGGCGTTTGAGTTTTTCTCTAAACGCAAGGTGAATATCGTGAATGATTATTCTACCGTGCTTTCTAATATTTCCTTTGGGAATGTGAGCAACGCTGCTGAATTCATGATGTATGCCTTCCAGGCTGGAAAGTATGATAAGATTGAAATTGTATATAATGAATTCAAAAACGTAGCAACACAAATTCTACGCACCGAACAATTTCTGCCCGTACTTCCCCCAAAAACAGATGTTAAGGCCGCTGAAGTAGATTATATCTATCAACCGGATCGTGTAGAAATCATAACGGGATTAATTCCAAAGTCATTGAAAGTACAGTTGTTCAAAGCGGTCTTAGATTCAAATGCTGCTGAAAACGGAGCACGTATGACAGCCATGGATAAGGCAACTGAAAACGCAGGTGAGTTGTTAAAAGAACTTCGTCTGACTTATAACCGTTCTCGCCAGGCTGCCATTACGAAAGAGATTCTTGAGATTGTTGGCGGTGCAGAAGCGCTGAAATCAGCATAACAATTTCACATCAAGTGATGGCTTTAATGTCTCCAAGCGGAGATTTTTGTTTTGTGGATGTTATGGAAGCCGATAAAACTTTACAAGCTTTTTGCAGATCAAAATTCTTTAAATTAGGCCAGAACCTTACAGCGCTTAATGCCAGTTTAATTTGACTCTATACCAAATCTGGTAAGGTTTTACTGCATACTGGCATAGTACAGCATGAAAATCTCGCAAAATGTGAATTTAAAAGAATAAAATTTCACTAAAACCTTATTTGTGTTATGTAGAGTTCGGTTTACAAATTATCTTTCGCGCTTTCGAATTATCAGCGCAACCTAACCGAACAATCACATAACGCATGTCCGACTTTTTTCAGCAACTACCCGGGGTGATTTACGAACTTACGATCCACCCGGATGGCAGCAGGGGGTTTACGTTTATTAGTGATAACTGTCAAGCGATGCTTGGAATATCGGCCCGGGATATTATGCTGGACGGATCCTTGTTGGATAACGCCATTGTTCCAGAGGATCTTGAATCATTTAAAGAATCCTCAAAAGAAAATTATAGTAGACAGTCGTTATGGAGTTGGGAAGGACGTGTCATGGTTGGGAATGAAACGCGATGGATTGAAGCTCGATCAAATTTTGAAAAGAAGGATAACACAGTAATTCGAAAAGGCATTATACTGGATATAACCGACCGAAAACTCAGAGAAAAAGAAGCGGAGGCTCTCAGTAAGAAAAATGAAACCATGTTTTCTCAATTGTTTAACAGCACACCCATGGGCGTAGTCCTGTTGGATGAGCACGGGAAGGTTGAACTCGTAAACCATGGATTTCGTGAAATGTTCGGCTATGATTTGGATTCTTTAAAGGGAATGAATCTGAATGACTTCATTGTACCCGATGATTTAAAAAATGAAGGTATCGATCTCAACAATCTGATTACGGCAAACAAAATTATAAGTGTAGTCACCACGCGTAAACATCGAAAGGGTTACACGGTTGATGTCCTCCTATATGGTGTTCCTGTTGAACTTGAACATCGCACCATTGGTATTTATGGAGTGTACGTAGATATAACGGAGCGGAAAAAAGTTGAAGAAGAACTCAAAATCAGAAATATTGAGCTCGATAATTTTGTTTATAAAGTCTCGCATGACTTGCGGGCTCCACTTTCATCCATTCTGGGGCTCGTAAATCTTGCCCGTCTGCCGGGCAACGATGATAACCCAATGGATTACATTAACATCATTGGTGAAAAAGTAGAAGACCTGGATCATTTTATTGGTGATGTATTAAGTCATTCGAAAAATCTCAAGATGGATGTGAGCATAACACGGGTCGATTTTAGTGCAATCATCTCCAGAACGTTTACAGATTTGAATTATCTGGAAGGTGCTTCTGAAATGATGGTGTATCGAAGAGTAGATGATACCGAATTCTATAGTGATCCCTGGAGGATTTCAGAGATTTTCCGAAATCTTGTTTCTAACGCGATTAAATATCGACAGATAAATGGCCCTACACCTGAAATCAGGATTGAAGTAAATGCCGGTCACCAGCAAACTGAAATTATTTTTGCAGATAACGGAATAGGTATTGACAAGAATAACCTGTCTAAAATTTTTGAGATGTTTTACCGCGCTACCGAGCAATCAGATGGCTCGGGTATTGGTCTCTACATCGTAAAAAATGCGGTAGAAAAATTAGGAGGAACAATCTCCGTACACAGTGAAGCTGGAGTTGGTACTACATTTACTATTATATTGCCGAATCGTTCTGCGGAGTTAGCAACGGAAAATTCTGTTCGCTTTGCAGTGCAGAAGCAATGAAAGCAATAGAAGTAAAAACAGCTCAGCACATCCGGGAGTTTCTCAGATTCCCCCTGAAACTGTACAGACAAAATCCCTATTGGATTAGGCCGATCGAAGCAGATGTTGAACTGGTTTTTGATCCTAACAGGAACAAATTCTTTTCGCACGGTGAATGCATTCGCTGGATTTTACAAAACGATTCTGATGAAACCATTGGTTGTGTTGCAGCCTTCATTGATCATAAGACAGTAAACAAGGGAAACGATCAACCCACAGGGGGCATGGGCTTTTTTGATTGCATTGATGATCAACAAGTGGCTTTCTCTTTATTTGATTTGTGTAAACAATGGCTGCAGGAAAGGGGAATGGAAGCGATGGATGGCCCCATAAACTTTGGACCACGCGACCGCTGGTGGGGATTGTTGATACAAGGGTTTGATCAGGAACCAAATTATCAATGCAATTATAATTTTCCGTATTACCAGAAGTTCTTTGAGGCGTACGGCTTTCAAGTTTATTTTTTTCAGTTCACTTACGGAAGAAAAGTAATGACCCCAGTGTCTGATCGGCTTTGGGATAAATCGAACTTAGTCGCAGAAGATGCAAACTATGCGTTTGATTTTTTTCATGGTAAAGATTTTAATAAACTAGCTGATGATATTAGGTCGGTTTATAACCGGGCTTGGGCCAGGCGCGGAGAAATTGCAGAACTATCGCAAGCTCAGGCACGCAATATGGTAAAGCAAATGAAACCGGTGATGGACAAGCACTTGGTTTGGTTCGGATATTATAAAAGTGAACCTATTTCATTTTTTATATCCATACCCGAGCTGAACCAGATATTTAAACATCTGAATGGGAAACTTAACCTGATAGGAAAACTAAAATTTCTTTGGCACAAATGGCATAAGACCAACAAAAAGGCATTTGGTATTTTGTTTGGTATTGTGCCAGAGCATCACGGCAAAGGGGTTGATGGAGGAATGATTCTTGCCTTTCGGAAATCAATACAGGAAGAACACTTGCGCTACGAAGATTACGAATTTGGATGGATTGGGGACTTCAATCCGAAAATGATGCGCGTGTCGGAACAGGTACAAACGGAAATAGTGAAAAGGCATGCTACATACCGTAAATTATTTGACGAATCGAAACCGTTTAAACGAATGCCCATTGTCGGTTAAGTAGCCGTGCCAGCACGTGAGGGTGGCACGACTTGAAAAATTATTTTGGATCAAGAATAGCATTAATCCGCTGAATACAATCTTCCAGATGAATCCTGGACATGGTGTCAGAGGCTCTAACTACTGCAGAAGTAATTTGGGCTTTCAATGTTTTTAGCTCAGCGCGAGCTATTGGGCGAATGTCAGACTGACTGACATCAACAGGAGTAACGGCTCCAGCAGCACGGAAAGCCAAGGCTACAGGGGTGGCCTCTTCTTTCATCAAATATTCCAATCGCTCAATGTGCGCACGTTGTAAATTTCTGCGATAGGTGTCAGCTGCTCTACCACTCACTAACTCAGACCACAACCCGCTTCTCAAATCAGAGAACATTTCAATAGGAGTATAAGTTTGATTACCTAATGCGGCCTCAGCTTCAATGAGCCGGGCAATGCGTCCAGGATCCAAGAGCTGATTTAATGTATTGGACTGAGCATTCCGCAAGCGATCAACAATACCTGCATGTTCGATCTTCTTTAGAATACTTTGATCCAGCATCCATGAAGGTGTGCTAAAAGTTTCTTTTTGCAGATAAGCCATTGCCTCTTTTTGTGTAGCCTTCGGAACGGGTGTAAAAACATTTCCTTGCTGTTCATAGGATTTAAAAGTCTCATACACGCCACCAATATTTGATTTTACATGGCCGCTGTAGAGACTCCACTGTCCAAACACCTGTCCATAAAGTTCTTCTAAATCTGAATAGTCTTTGCCATTTTCGAATGTCCAAAGAATCAGGTTCGGTATAATGCGTTTCAGGTTTGCTATTCCATACGCACTAGCTTTCATAGCATTGTTTCCAAGATCTTCTGTTTGAGCACGAGGGTCAATTGGTTTGCCGGTTTGCCGGCCAAAGAAATATATGGGATTTCCAGCCCGATCTATTATCCATTTATTCAGTGTTGCTTTTTCTTCATCCGCAGATTTAGCGTTTGGAATGTAGCGATAGCCCCAGTTCACAGCATGCTTATCGTACTCTCCAATTTTAGGCATTAGATGCACACCCAAGTCGCCCGGTTGAGCTACGTAATTAAATCGGGCGTAATCCATAATAGAAGGTGCCGTGCCCATTCGCTTGGTGAACGATGCAGAACGAAGGGAATCAACTGGGTATGCAAAGCTTGACCCCATGTTATGAGGCAACCCTAATGTGTGCCCCACCTCATGAGCAGAAACAAAACGGATCAATTGACCCATGATTTCATCTTTGAATTTCACACTTCTGGCATCCGGATTAATAGCAGCCGTTTGAACGAAATACCAATTGCGCAACAAGTTCATTACATTGTGATACCAGCCGATGTCACTTTCAAGAATTTCCCCTGAACGTGGATCGGATACACGTGGGCCATACGCATTTTGAATATCAGAAGAGAAGTAACGGATAACCGAGTAACGTGCGTCTTCCGGACTCCAATCGGGATCCTCTTCTTTCGTGGGGGCATCTTTCGCAACAATAGCATTCTTAAAACCGGCCGCTTCAAAAGCTATATTCCAATCATTAACACCTTGTTTTAAATAGGGTCTCCATTTTTCCGGTGTTGCCGGATCGATGTAATACACGATTTGTTTTTTAGGCTCTACCAATTCTCCTCGGGAATAGGCGG
>JANNQJ010000358.1:0-19326 GCA_031400675.1 Cyclobacteriaceae bacterium | reverse complement strand
AAATTCTGGAAGCAGGAGTGGTGAAGGCAGAACGGGCTGTTATAACGAATCAGGAGTTTCTTACAGTATTTGGATCGGATGCCACTTCCTAAACGGTGGGAGAACTTTGGAAGCATATTTTTAATAGACTAAAAGACCAAGCTGATCTGAAAAAGAGGAGCAGACATTTAGAAATTATTTTGAAGGAAGGTTCTCTTTCAACCCGAATAGTTAGGGCCTTGAAAGGAGACTACTCAGTTTCCGCGTTAACGAAAGTGTATAGGGAATTAGCAAATTGTTTGGCGCAGAATCGTTTGTTCTTATTTTGAATTATGTCAGGTTCGGCCTGTCGAAATCCGTTTGAAACGGGAGATTCCGACAGGCTCAGGCTGACAATTGATTAATTCGCAGTAACCGCGTCTTTTAACACGCTGGTTTCTATCACAACTTTTACAATAGACCCTTTTATTTTGTTGTTCACTGAAGTCTTCAGGATAACTTGGTAATCTCCCGCCTTTGAATCAGCAGCAGCTGTAAAGGAGGCTACACTGCTTTCGAACATACCTTCGGCAGGTTCGTACGCTACGGTTACACCTGCAGGTAAGGAAGAAGAAAGACCTAATTTAGCTGTAGAACGTGAATAACCTTTTGATTTTAGAATAGACACGGTCACCTGTTTGATTTCACCGGGCTTTAATTTTACCACATTTTCAGAAAGGGAAACTGAGTATTCAGTACGGGGAGCAGTCTTGCCTCCCGACAGGGAGGTTTTCTCTTGCGCATTTCCTTCATTGATGGACACAGCTACAAGAACAATCGCGAGGAGGAATAATCTTTTCATGTTGGTGTTGGATTTGTTACATGCAAGATTACGTTCATGATTTCTGAAGGATTCACGTTTTTCGATCAATGAGGTAAGCAGAAGTGAGTTTGGGGCTAATGGTATTTCGGTGGGGCGAATTGAATGCGCTTGGGGTGAGTCGAAATTCAATATAGTTCCATCATATTGCGCAACTGACTGATTTTTTCCATCAATTCTTTTCCTTTTGGTCGTGATACGGGAATTGAAAAATCAGAATCCCTGATTTGAAGTTTGTAACCGTTCGTATTCCCAGTAATCGTACTGATAGCGTGCACATTAACAATGTAGGACCGATGGCAACGAATAGTAAAGCTGTTATTTAACTGATTCTCAACATTCTTCAGGTTTGCTCGTAGTAATTTCTTTTCAATGCCATGGCCGTTTTTCCAGAATACCGTAGAATAATTATCATCGGCCTCAATAAAAAGTAATTCTGGCAGATTAAATGTCAGGGTTTCGCTGGTATCGGTGAAGATTGTGATTGCGTTGTTGGTTTTAGGAATTTCTTTCTTTAAGGATTCTATTTTACTGAGTTCCTTATTAGCAATTATGGCAGTTTTCAGATTTTGCTGAAGCATGATGTTTCTGAGAAAAAGTGTGATCAGAGCTATTGGTATTGCACCTTTAAGAACAACACGTCCGTGAGCCTCCAGTACATTTTCCCAAAAGGGTTTTTCGGGACAAATATAGAGGATGTCAACGGCCGAGCTTGCCATGCCGATCAAGAGTAAATGCCAGATGTTTAATACAATGTATTTTTTCAGGTTCCAGGTTGTGGCATCGAACCAAACCGGAAAAAATTTCGGAAAAAAAATAATATTGATGATAAGGCAAACAAAAGTAATTCCCCCAAAGAGTAGATGATGATTAAAACTGAGATCTAAATCATTTGGAGTTTTGAAAAGATACATGAATGCAATAACGAATACGGTTATTACCGAAATAAGCAGCAGATTTTTCCTATCATCGTTCAGGTAGTAAGGAAATGGAGAATTCAGTTTTTCACGCAGACTCATTGTAATGTCGACTGGCATTGTTGGAGTTGTGTCTGATTTGACCATAAAGTTAGGCACTTGAAAACTACTTTCCAGTATAGTTGCTTAAACTGTTAAAATAGTGTTCCGGTTCTCCCTGAATTAATAAATCTGGGGTAAAATGTATGCCTTTGGGGTAAAGAACTAACCTTGAAGTTCTTTCAATAACTCATTTAGCTTAGTGAGGTGGTTGCCATATAATTTTTTGAGGTACCAATTTGTAAGCCACACAGAGCAAAAAAAGAAAAGACCCGCCAATGCTACGAGATAAAATATAATCTTGGGCTGACTTATCTTCTGAAGAAAACTGTCCATTTCTCCCCTTTCTAAAGCCCCAAAGAGTATACCCAGACAGAAATAAACAGGATATAAAATAGCAAAACTCCTTTTGTAGAATTTTAGGTACATGGTAAGCCTCTCCAATAGATGTTGCAAACTGTTCTTTAGGTTTTCAGTTGACGGATCAAAATGATTTAATAACATCAATTTTTTAACGTAATAGAAAAGATACGAAACAAAAAGGATGATGAGTGATATCGTTGTCCACATAAGCGCTCCGCTCTCTAGCGTGATTGCGTAAACTCCTAAAACCACTCCGCAAACAATTGTGAAAATTAATTCAAACCAAACATTCCGTTTTAGTTTGCTGATAATTGAGTTGCTACGCCCTTTGATCATGGAAGCTATTTCTTCTTCCTTCTTGGGTTCAAAGCCAGGCTTATCTTGCTTCCATATCGATTTAAGGTCGTCCAGTTCCATACGTTAAATCATCAGTTTACGTAGTTTTTCACGGATGCGGTTCATGCGCACCCGCACATTATTTTGTGTAATACCAATAGTCTCGGCAATTTCATCGTACTGTACTTCATCCAACGCCATCATAACCATTGCCCGTTCAATTTCTGTCAATTGACGAATTGCCCATTGAAGTTTCTGTAAATCATCTTCCCGATGATCTTCCGGGCTTTCTGAAATATTAAAATGAAATTCATCTAACTCCTCTGTTTTTATTTTCCTTCCCAACTTCCGCAAACCCGAAATCGCAGTATTCAAGGCGATACGGTACATCCAGGTAGTAATTTTAGAATCGCCCCGAAATGTGGGGAACGACTTCCACAATTGAAGAACAATCTCCTGAAACAGATCATTACGCACCTCTCGGTCTGTTTCATATAGAATACAGACTTTGTGAATGAGCCCCTGGTGTTCCTTCACGAGGGTGATAAATGATTTCTCTTGTGCTTCAGTCAAGGGTTTCTATTTCAGTAAGTCGAAATTATTGAAAGATAATTACAAAAGGGGCCCATACCTAAGCAGAAATCGGTATAAAGTCCTTCTCCTTTTGGAGTGGGATTTAGGGAGACGTTACGTATTTTTAAGAAAGTCGAATTGTGAAAAATTTAAGGCATCAGATCAGGAACTACTTTGGATTTTCAAGGGCTGAAACCAATGGCTTTGTTTTACTGCTGGTGATCATTTCGATCGCACTTTTTTCGAAACCTGTGTATCATGCCTGGGTAAGCAACCGGTCTGTTGACTTTTCTGAAGAGAGAAAGACGCTGGACAGTTTAACCGAAAAGTGGGAACTTCAGAAAAAGGAAGCAAACAGTGTCCCATTAGACGAAGAGATTGCTGTTGCATTTTTTGAATTCAATCCGAATACGGTAACCTCGGAGGAACTTGAAGCGCTTGGCTTTTCTGAAAGACTGAAAAAGGGTCTGATCAATTACAGGGCAATGGGTGGTGGCTTTAGGATTAAATCAGATTTGAAAAAGCTTTATGGTATGGATTCAGCTTTTTATAAAAGCTTGTATCCATTTATTCTACTGCCAGAAAAGATTGTCTATGAAAAAACGACTTTTCCTGAATCAAAAAAGAGAACTGAGGCCTTCAATTTGAATGAAGGAGATACAACACAATTTCAGATGATCTATGGCATAGGGTCTGTACTTGCAAAACGAATTGTTAAATACCGTGAAAGGTTGGGTGGATTTGTAAATACGGATCAGTTAAGTGAAGTGTATGGATTAGATTCGGTTGTTGTTAAACAGATTTTAAAATCTTCATTCTTGAACGAGGACTTCATGCCTCGTAAGATTAACATCAACACTGCCGATGAAGCATTGCTTTCCTCTCATCCCTACTTTTCAAAGAAGATTGCACGTACAATTGTGACCTACCGATTTCAACATGGTAATTATCAATCCGTTAATGATCTTAGGAAGATTAATCTCATGGATAAAAAAACAGTTGATAAAATTTACCCATACCTGACGGTTGAGTGATTCAACAAACCATATTCTTCGTACGTACCTGCGCAGACTTACAAACCTCAGCGGGAATAGCCGATCGTTGTTATTGCTTCGACTTCATAGTGAGCAGCTTTTGGATTTACAGCAACTCAGTTTTTTGAATGGTGAAAAATCATTCGAGATTATCAAAGCTCTTATTGCCGGAAAGTCAAAGAAGATTTGCTCCTTGCTGGACAGCCGGATGGAAAAGGTTAATGAGGCCAGTCGCAAGCTCAAACGATTACAACGAATTGATAAATTTATTTTTGAAGAGCGGGGTTCTAACGACATGCATATTGGCTGGCCGGTGCTAAGGGGTAAATTCTCTGATGGTACGGCCGTTCGCTGCCCGTTGTTGTATTTTCCTGTTTCCATCACACAAGAGAGAAGCCAGTGGGTGTTGCATTTGCGTGAAGATGCTGGTATTACGTTTAATAAATCGTTTTTGCTTGCATACGCATTCTATAATAAAGTAAAGCTTGATAATGAGTTAATCGATACTTCTTTCGAAGACTTCGATCGGGATTCAACTGTTTTTCGAACACAACTGTATCAATTGCTTAAAGATTCGGTTGAACTGAACTTTAACCCCGACACGTTTACGGATGATCTTATTCCATTCCACGAGTTTAAAAAGCAGGAGTTTGAATATCAGCATCATAACGGAGAGATCAAGTTGTTTCCTGAAGCAGTGCTAGGAATTTTTCCACAGGCAGGTTCACAACTTGTTCCCGACTATCTTCATTTAATTGAGAATCAATCACTCACTGGCCTGGAAGATTTCTTTTCTAAACGCACGCTAGGAGAAGCCAGCGAGATTTCTAAATGGGTCTCAAACGTAAAGGAAGAAAAAGTATATGCTCCTTTTCCACTAGACGCTCATCAGGAGCATGCCCTACGAATTGTGAAAGACGGTAAGTCACTTGTCGTGCAAGGCCCACCAGGTACAGGAAAATCGCAACTCATTGCCAACCTGATGGCTGATGCGATTGCTTCCGGAAGAAAGGTTTTGTTGGTATGCCAAAAGCGTGTAGCGCTTGATGTGGTGTATGATCGGCTGAAGAAAATTGAACTGGCAGATTTTCTGGGATTGATCCATGATTTTCGAAACGACAGGAAAGAGATTTATGAAAAAATCGCCCGGCAGATTGACCGCATTGAAGATTTTAAATCCCGTAACAGAAGCATTGATGCAATCCAGATTGAACGAAGATTTTTCCAGGTCTGCCGCAGCATTGATCACCTGGCTGAAGAGTTGGAAGAATTTCGCACAGCGTTATTTAACGAGCACGATTGCGGGATAAGCGTAAAGGAACTCTACCTGACCTCCGATCCGAGAGCAGCCAGTATTAACATCAAGCAAGAGTACCAATATTTTAATTTTTCAACGCTTGAAGACGTCACCTCCAGACTTCGCAGGTATTCAAAATATGCAAGTGTACTGGAAACAGAAGATCATCCCTGGAGGAATAGAAAATCATTTGCTGCACTGCACATCAGCAACCTACGTGAAATTGAGAGTGTGGTGAGGGACATTCCCAAGTTCCAGCAACAGATACTGAGCGAACTCAATAAACATGTTACAATTGCTATAAATGTTGAAGAGTGTGTGGCCCTTCTCCAACGACAACGTGAGGCGGAAGAAATGTTAGGGTTATTAAGCGATGATCTTACGTTCCAATATTTCCAGGGAATGATTAGCGAAAAGGATGAGGAGACTAGTTTGCTTTGGTTGCAAAATATGGACAGGGTTACATTGAGCTGTTTTGAGGGAGCAGGGGTAGAGACCTCGCTACAATCGAATCAGACAGGACAATGCCAGGTCGCGTTGCAACAACGAATGGAGACGAGGAGAAATTTGTTTCGACTCATTCGATGGGAGTTGTTTTCTGAACATAAATTTTTCCTGAAAAGGGTATTGATCGGTAATGGGTTGAAATATAATAAAGCAGGGTTAAACACATTAGAACAACGCATTGATAATCGACTCAATCTTGAACATCATCTCACGTCCCTTCGAAAAAAAAATTGGTTGATAGAACTGCCTGAAACGAGTAACAAATCCGAACTCAAGAACTGGTTTTCGATACAAGCAAAAGCAATTCAGGCAAAACTTATTTTTAGTTCGTTACGTGAAATTCGGGAAGTAATCCATGTTCAGAAATATGCGCGGAGTGAGTTTCTGGAAATGATGCGATCGATCTTTACGATCATCAGTACAATTCCCTTTCACCGCAGTGATTGGCAGATTTATCTGACGCCATTTCAGATCCTTCAACTTATTTTGGAACCCCAACGCGAAAGTTTATTTACCAAGTCCCTTCAAGCCGATTTTGATAAACTTTGTGAGTTTGACCAGGTAAAAGCATCCATGACAAGTTATGAGAATGAAGTCATCGCAAAACTGCATGGAACCACAGAAAATTGGGACGCGGGAGAGCTTACCACACTCTTTCAGAATAGTGTTCGGTTGGCTTGGATTGAACACATCGAAACAAAGTACCCGATTTTACGTTCGGTCTCCACTTTCAAGATGGATGAGATGCAAACTGAACTTCAGCAGATGGTAGAAGAGAAGCAAAAGTTGAGTAGGGAGATTTTACTATTGAGGGCACGCGAGCGAGTATACGAACGCATTGAGTATAACCGGTTGAATAACCGTATAACCTATCGTGATTTGCACCACCAGGTAACGAAGAAGAAAAAGATATGGCCTGTGCGAAAGCTGATAGCCGAATTTTCGGAAGAGTTATTCAATCTGATGCCTTGTTGGATGGCTTCCCCAGAATCAGTGTCAGCTATTTTCCCGATGCAGGAATTGTTTGATGTCATAATTTTTGATGAAGCTTCTCAATGTTTTTCGGAGCGTGGAATTCCCGCCATGTATAGAGGCAAACAAGTATTGATCGCAGGCGATGAAAAACAACTCAGGCCATTCGAACTTTATCAGGCGCGCTGGGAAGAAGAAACGGAGGCTCCTGATTTGGATGTAGACTCCTTGTTGGAGTTAGCCAATCGTTATCTTCCTACGGTTCATTTGCAGGGACACTATAGAAGTCAATCGCTTCCGCTAATTGATTTCTCTAACCGTTTTTTTTATGAAGGCCGGTTAAAATTATTGCCTGATAAGAATATAACAAACGCTAAACTGCCACCCATTGAGTTTCATAAAGTTGAAGGAGTTTGGGAAAATCAAACCAACCAAATTGAAGCAGAAGCCGTTGTGGAGTGTGCTGTTCAATTGATGAGGACAAACTCTGATAAACAGATTGGCATCATTACATTCAATGCACCGCAGCAAATATTGGTGATGGATTTAATGGAGGAATTTTCTGTTAAAAATGGTTTTACGATTCCGGAGTCGTTGTTTATAAAAAACATTGAAAATGTGCAGGGCGATGAAAAGGATATTATCATATTCTCCATTGGCTACGCACCCGATAAAGATGGAAAAATGAACATGCAATTCGGGAGTTTGAATGTGGCAGGAGGTGAGAATCGATTGAACGTGGCCATCACCCGGGCGCGAGAAAAAATAGTTATTCTATCGAGCATTATGCCGGAGGAACTGAAGATGCAAGGTGTGAAAAATGTCGGCCCAAAACTTTTAAAACAATATCTGGAATATGCCCGCGAGGTTTCTGCTGGAGTTTTTGAACTTCAAGCTCCCGAGCAGCTGGAGCACGCTACTTCCTGGTATTTGCATGATCAGCTTGTAAGTTGGGGACTAAAAAACAGAGTAAATTTATCCTTCTCAACACAATCATTTCCCTATTCAGACATTGTAATCGGAAAACAGCAAAATTACCTAGGACTCATTCTGACTGACGATCAGGTGTACTTCTCCAGCCTAACATCAAAAGAGCCTCACGTGTATACCCCATTCTTACTTCAGAACAAAAATTGGGGATTTCTACGTGTATTCAGCAGAAGTTGGTGGATGGATAGAGAAAAGGTTGAAAATGAACTTGCTAAGTTTATTTATCAGATAACTGATGGCAAGATTTAATCAGAAATAACTGTTCATTAAACATTTTCTTTCAAGTGAAAGTGTCTATCCATTTTTTAATCGCATAATTTTTTGTAGCTCCTCTACATCAGCTTTGTCTTTCGCACGGCCGCTGCGTAGTTTATTAACAATGAGGTGGTCAATATGCCATACGGGGACATGAAAATCCCTTAAAGCCAAAAACACTTTTTTTGAATCTGCCTCCTGAAAAGTAAGGCCAACTATTTTAGTATGAAAGTCTATCCTTCTGGGAGGTTCATCAATATGGAAGGCTAATGGTTGAGTAAAATCAGTTGCTCTAATTTGGTCAATATCTTGCTTTAAAATTCCCAACGTCTCTAGGGCTGGAACAAGTTAGTCCCGATTTTCATTAGCGGGTTTCAACCAGATGTCCATATCTCCCGTGGTACGTCCATATCCATGATAAATTACAGCATAACCACCAATGAGAATGAAATCAATTTTTGATTGTAATAAGTGTATTAGTACTGCCTTATGTTCATCCAGTACTATGTTCATTGTGAATCAAGATCAAAAACGATGCGTGTATTTTCAGGGGGCAGATTCAATTGATCAGAATAAATTTTTCGAATTAGCTCGGTGACATTGGCAATTCGTTGCTCGGGTGCGAGGGCTAGCCAATACAGGTAGTTATCTTGCTCTTGTTCCGAAATAGTAGAAAAAGTAATTCTTTTTGATTCTATTGTTTTGAGATGTGTAACGGAGGGTTCTTTCAGCGTCTCTCCCTTAACTAAAATTGGTTTCTGAGTACGCTTATCGTTTTTGGGTTTTCTCATCGTTTGTGAAAAGTAATGCCTTACAAATCCCTCTCCAAATTTTAAGATGCACGATTCTTTAACCATGCAAGCTAATTCCATTTGCAAACCCTCATTTTTGGCTACCTTTGCGTTCCCAATTTTTAGATTGTCTGACTGGAATGGAAAACATCCGCAATTTTTGCATAATCGCCCACATTGATCACGGTAAAAGCACGCTGGCCGACAGGCTATTGGAATTTACGGGCACCCTGAACGAGCGCCAAATGGAGGCTCAGGTATTGGATAACATGGACCTGGAGAAGGAAAAGGGCATTACTATCAAGGCTCACGCAATCCAGATGAATTATACCTTGGAGGGTCAAAAGTATGTGCTCAATTTGATTGATACACCCGGCCACGTAGACTTTTCATACGAAGTATCCCGTGCCATTGCCGCCTGCGAAGGGGCTCTCCTTATAGTGGATGCCAGTCAGGGTATTGAAGCGCAAACTATTTCAAACTTATACCTCGCTTTGGAACACGACCTGGAAATTATTCCGGTGATGAACAAGATTGATTTACCCCATGCTAATCCGGAAGGGGTTGCAGATGAGATCATTGATTTGATCGGATGTAAACGAGAAGATATCCTTTCTGCCAGCGCAAAAGAAGGTAAGGGCATTGAAGAAATTTTAAGCGCGATTATTCATCGGATTAAAGCTCCCAAAGGGGATTCGAAGGCCCCGCTGCAAGCGATGATTTTCGATTCTGTATTTAATTCATTCCGAGGCATTGAAATTTATTTCCGTGTCTTTAACGGCACCATTAAAAAAGGAGAGAAAGTAAAGTTCATCAGCACAGGTCAGGAATATAATGCGGATGAGATTGGGATATTGAAGCTTGATAAAAAACCGTGCAATGAAATAAGTGCAGGAAATGTCGGGTATCTGATCTCAGGTATTAAAGTAGCAAAAGAGGTCCATGTTGGTGATACGATTACAAGCGCTGCAAATCCGGGACTATCACTTGGCGGATTTCAAAAAGTTAAACCCATGGTATTCGCTGGTATTTATCCTGTTGATACTACCGAGTTTGAAGAGCTTCGTTCTTCTATGGAGAAACTTCAACTCAATGATGCTTCGTTAGTTTGGGAGTTGGAAACATCTGCTGCACTCGGTTTTGGTTTCCGTTGCGGTTTCCTGGGCATGTTGCATATGGAAATTATCCAAGAGCGGTTAGAGCGCGAGTTCGACATGACTGTGATTACCACGGTTCCTTCTGTTTCCTTTAAAGCATACTTAACCGATGGATCGGAGCTTGAAATCAATGCACCTTCTGAAATGCCTGATCCGACACGGATGAAATATATCGAAGAGCCCTATATCCAGGCGCAAATCATTTCGAAATCTGAGTACATTGGCGCGATCATTAACTTGTGTATCGATAAACGCGGACAAATCAAAAATCAAAATTACCTCACGACCGATCGCGTAGAGATGTCTTTTGAAATGCCATTGTCTGAAATTGTATTCGACTTCTTTGATAAGCTGAAATCAATTTCACGCGGTTATGCTTCGTTAGATTATAATCTTATCGGTTTTCGGGAATCTGACATGGTAAAACTTGATGTGATGTTGAATGGTGAACCGGTTGATGCGTTAAGTGCGATTGTTCACCGGGCTAAATCACAGGATTGGGGCAGAAAACTTTGCGAAAAATTAAAGGAATTAATTCCGCGTCAAATGTTTGAGATTGCCATTCAGGCAGCCATCGGACAAAAAATTGTAGCGCGTGAAAACATCAGTGCGATCCGTAAAAATGTGATCGCAAAATGTTATGGTGGTGATATTTCACGTAAACGGAAATTATTGGAAAAGCAGAAGAAAGGTAAGAAGCGCATGCGCCAAGTAGGCAATGTGGAAATTCCTCAGGAAGCATTTATGGCTGTATTGAAAATTGATTGATCATGATTGAAACAAAAACCTCATATAATCTGATCGATGGCCGCAAGATTTCAGCTGAAATCAAGAAAGAGATTTCAGATAAGGTTGTAGAACGT
Organism: Cyclobacteriaceae bacterium; assembly: GCA_031400675.1. GTDB lineage: Bacteria > Bacteroidota > Bacteroidia > Cytophagales > Cyclobacteriaceae > UBA2336. Next base: position 8,334 of record JANNQJ010000358.1, on the reverse strand, counting down.
AAACAACAAGGAAAGAAAGTGCCACACCTGGCAATTATACTTGTTGGTGATGATGGTGCTAGTCAAACATATGTGGACCACAAAGTAAAAGCGTGCAAAGAAGTTGGTTTCCATTACACGATGATGCGCTTTGCTGATACGATCAGTGAAGATAAACTGATGAAGCACATCGACCAAGTAAATCGTGATGAAGATGTGGATGGTTTTATTGTGCAGCTTCCATTACCACCACATATTTCTGTCGAGCACATTACTGAAAAAATCAGACCTGATAAGGATGTGGATGGATTTACGAACCGCAACTTTGGAAGCATCGTTTCTAAAATTCCGCTACTCTTGCCCGCGACACCTTTTGGCGTGATGGAATTATTGAAGCGATATGAAATTACCACCGAGGGAAAGAATTGTGTGATTGTGGGAGCAAGTCGATTAGTGGGTGCACCACTTAGTATGATGCTGGTTGAGCAAGGAAGAGCCACCGTAACCGTATGTCATAAATACACCAAGGACTTAGCAAGTTTCACCCGTCAAGCGGATATATTAATTGTAGCTGTAGGTAAACCTGGTTTGGTTACTGCTGATATGGTGAAAGAAGGTGCAGTTGTTATTGATGTCGGAACAACACGCGTGGAGGGTCCACAATTTAAAAATGGATTTGCATTAAAGGGCGATGTGGACTTCAATGGTGTAGCTCCTAAAACAACTTACATCACACCTGTACCGGGCGGGGTTGGTCCAATGACTATTGCTTCGTTACTGCTCAATACATTGCGAGCAACAGAATTAAGAAATCCTTAAAAACAGATTTGTGCACGAAAGCACATCAACACATCAACACACCAGCACATTACCATTGATGGAAGATTTCTACACCATCCAGGGTGAAGGATTTTATCAAGGCCATGCTGCTTATTTTATCCGTCTCGGTGGTTGTGATGTGGGTTGTGTTTGGTGCGATGTAAAAGACTCCTGGGATGCAGCGGCTCATCCAAAGGTTTCTATTGATGAAATGGTGAAGCGTGCCAAAGCGAGTGGTACCGAAATTGTTGTGATTACGGGAGGAGAGCCTGCTATGTACGATCTTTCAGAGCTAACGGCAGAACTTAAAAAAGCTGGATTGCAAACAAATATTGAGACTTCTGGTGCATATGCGTTAACAGGTGTATGGGACTGGGTTTGTTTTTCTCCTAAGAAATTCAAAGCCCCAGACGCCTCCGTTTACCCCTTGGCCGATGAGCTGAAAGTGATTGTATACAATAAGAGTGATTTAAATTGGGCGGAAGAATTTGGCAAGGCGGTAAAGCCCAGGTGCGAGCTCTTTCTTCAACCGGAATGGTCAAAGGAAAAAGAAATGCTCCCGTTGATTATTGAATATGTGAAAGCTAACCCGCAATGGAAGGTCTCTTTACAGGTTCACAAGTACATGAATATTCCATAAATGCAAAATAGCTGCAAGCCTCAGGCTACAAGCTTGCGGCTTGCAACTTGCAGCTTGTAGCCTTGTATGAATACGATGAACATCAATGAATTTAGAGACAACCTTAATTCGTGGGGGAAACAAAAGATTCCTTTTTTGTTTTGGATAGATTTCGAATTGGAAAAGCCAATAGTGATCAAACTTGATCAGGTTGACCCTCATAAAATTCTTTTTGAGATCAATGGATTTCCAAATACAAAACCCCGCTCTCTGAGTCTCCTTGGGGATAGAGCTATGGTGAGGGGCCTTACTAAAAAACCAATCTCTCTTGCTGATTATAAAAGTAAATTCAATAAGATATCGTATCATTTAAATTACGGTGACTCGTTTTTAACCAACCTGACTGTAAAAACCGAAATTGAAATAAGTCAGTCATTACAAGATTTGTTTTATATCAGTAAAGCGAAATATAAACTCTTTGTTAAAGATCAATTTCTTGTATTCTCACCCGAAACATTTATTCAAGTCCGAGAAGGGAAAATTTATTCCTTTCCAATGAAAGGCACGATCGATGCTTCTATACCAGGGGCTGCGGAGGTTATTTTAAATAATGTCAAAGAGAAGGCCGAACATGCAACCATCGTTGACCTGATCCGAAATGATTTGAGCATGGTTGCTTCGGATATTCGTGTTGCTCGTTTTAGATATCTCGAAGAAATCACAACGAGTAATAAGAATCTTCTCCAAGTCAGTTCTGAAATTATTGGTACGTTGCCATTGGATTATCAATCACGTTTAGGTGACATGTTGATTGCGCTACTTCCCGCAGGTTCAGTAAGCGGAGCACCAAAACCAAAAACGTTGGAAATTATTGCGCTGGCAGAGCAAGAAAAGCGTGGTTATTATACAGGTGTAGTTGGTTATTTTGATGGCGAAAAACTAGACAGTGGCGTGATGATTCGGTTTATTGAACAGGCTGGTAATCGCTATTTTTATAGAAGTGGCGGAGGTATCACAACACAAAGTGATGTAGAGCAGGAATATCAGGAAATGATTGATAAAGTGTATGTCCCGATTGATTGAATCAATAAAACTGGAGAATGGACAATTTCACAGGCTGCATTATCACCAGGCGCGTGTAGATCACTCCATGTTTGATTTGTTTCAGTTAAAAAATGCGATCAGACTTTCAACAGAAATAGCCAAGCATCAGCATCCTAAAGCAGGATTGTTTAAATGTAGAATTGTATATGAGAAGCAAATTGAATCAATTGAATTTCTTCCGTATGAAATCCGAAAAGTTGAAAGCGTGAAAGTTGTTCATGACAATTCAATTGTTTATCCATACAAGTATGAAGAACGAAGTAAAATCACTGCACTGTTTGATCAACGCCAATTTTGCGATGAAGTGCTGATCGTTAAAAATGGTTTTGTCACCGACTGCTCATATAGCAATATTATTTTTTTTGATGGAGTTAAATGGATCACCCCAAATGCTCCATTGTTAAAAGGAACGATGCGACAATTCTTGCTCGATGCAGCGGAAATAAAAGAAAAGCCTGTTGCCATTCAGGATATACCCTCATTCAAATCATTTCGCCTGATTAATGCCATGATGGGATTTGATGGCCCTGAAATTGAAGTATCGAAGATTGTTTTATAGTTTTAAAAAATGAATCGCATCCTTGTAATCTTTTTAGTTGCCCTTTCTTTCTCATCTTTTGCACAAGGGTTAAGTACGAAGTCAAGCAAAGCCATTGAGTTATACACGGAGGCTGATAATTTCAGGGTAAGAGGCCAGCACGCACAGGCAATTGAGTTGCTAAATCAAGCTATCGCAAAGGATAAAAAATTTGTGGAGGCATATTATCGCCTTGGATTGGTTTATATGACCACTAAAAACTATTCGAGATCCATCGAAAACTTTGAGAAGGGACTCAGTCTCACCAGCGAAGTTAAAAAACAGAAAGTGTTTTGGTATGACTTGGGTGAGACCTATTTATTGACCGGACGATATGATAAGGCCACCGCAACCTTAACAGAGTTTGTAAAAGTTGAAAATCAAAACAAGCAAAAACTGGATCGGGCCAACCTCATGCTAAAGAATGCCGCCTTTGCTAAAAACAATCAAAATGAGAAAGCCAGGTATCGGCAGCGAAAACTGAGTGATACGGTTAACTGCTTCGCCATGCAATACTTCCCGGTACTCACAGCCGATCAACAGGAGTTAATTTTTACACGCAGGCTAGTAGGAATTGGTGATGACGATGAAGATCTGGTAATTGCCCGGAAAGATCCCAACGGAAGATGGTACAGCCCGGTATCAATTTCAAAAAATATTAACTCAAAATTTAACGAAGGCACCTGTAGTATTTCTGCAGACGGAAGAAAATTGATACTTACTTCATGTACAGGCCGAAAGGGATTCGGAAGCTGTGATTTGTTTGAGAGTACGAAAGTCGGGAACGATTGGTCCGAGCCTATAAACCTTGGAGCGAATGTAAATTCGTATGACTGGGAGTCGCAACCTTCGTTATCTGCTGACGGTAGAACACTCTACTTTGTATCCGATCGCAAAGGGGGGTATGGTCGAAGGGACATTTGGTACTCCAACTTGGATGATAGCGGTCAGTGGACAAAGGCACAAAATCTGGGAGCACCAGTGAATACGGTGTACGAAGAATACTCGCCCTTCATTCACGTAAATGGCAAAACCTTATACTTTGCTTCGAATGGATTGGTAGGATTTGGTGGATTTGATTTATTCTTTTCTGAGAAACTTGAAAACGGATGGTCGTTTCCAGAAAATGTGGGTAGTCCTATTAACGACCATGAAGATCAGTTCTCTTTGTTTATCACTGCCGATGGTAAGAAGGGATATTATTCGCACGAGGAAATGACGGCCTCCGGAATTCCAATGGGAAGATTATATGAAGTACAAATACCTGAAGAGCAACAGGTTAAATACAGAAGTAATTATATAAAAGGCACTGTTAAGGATAAGAAAACAGCGAAAGAATTAAATGCGAAAATCGAATTATTCGATATCAATAAAAATAAGATAATATCCCTGGTTCATTCCGATTCCCTCTCTGGTGCGTACGTGATGGTGCTCACGCAAGGTTCCGAATATGCGCTTTATGTAAGTAAAAGAGGGTATTTATTTCAAAGTTTGAATTTTAACTATTCAAGTATAATCGATTTTGAGCCACTCGTTATCAATATCGAGCTTGACCCTGCTTTAAAGGGATCTGTATCAGTCCTGAAAAACATCTTTTTCGATGTAGATAAGTATGATTTGAAGGAGAAATCTTTTACGGAGCTGGAGAAAATTGTTCAATTCTTAACGGAAAACCCACAAATACGGGTTGAAATAGCTGGTCATACCGATAATACAGGCAGTCAAGACTACAATCAGCAACTTTCGGATAAGAGAGCTAAATCCGTTTACTCTTATATAATGAGTAAAGGAATCGATCCAGTACGACTTTCTTGGAAAGGGTACGGATCCATAAACCCGGTGCAACCGAATAACACCGAACAAGGTCGCCAGCAGAACAGAAGAATTGAGTTTACAATTCGGTAACGTCTGAACTAGAGTATACCCCATTATTGGGTATTTCTTACCTAAATCAGTAGCTAATTTTCCGGTAGTTGTCTTTGGGAGGTTAATATTTTGTTTTAAGTTTGGGAACATATTTTTATTATTTAACCTAAACTTAAAATCTATGAAGAGATTTTTACTGTGTTTTATGGCTGGGCTATCACTTGCGCTAAGCAGTGCGTATGCTCAAGATCGCACAGTCTCCGGTAGGGTTTCCTCTACTGAAGACGGATCTGCTCTACCCGGAGTAAACGTTGTGTTGAAAGGGACAGCTACCGGTACAGCCACGGATGCGGATGGAAAGTACACACTTTCTGTTCCAGGATCGGGTGGCGCATTGGTTTTCTCCTTTATCGGCCTCGAATCCAAAGAAATTGAAATTGGAGATCGTGCAGTGGTGGATGTTTCGTTGGCGTTGGACGTAACACAACTGAGTGAAGTTGTTGTGACAGCCCTTGGTACAAAGCAAAACGCCCGGGAGGTTACATATGCTAACCAAACGGTAAAAGCTGAAGATTTGTTAAGCAGCCCGCAGAAGAACGCGTTGGAAGCCCTAAGAGGTAAGACCGCTGGTGTAAACATTACAACCGGTTCTGGTTCAGTGGGTGCGTCTACACGTATCGTGCTAAGAGGTGAAGCATCGTTAACCGGTAACAACAACGCACTTATTGTCGTGGATGGTGTACCTATTAATAATGCATCCAGTGTTGGTGGTGCACAAAGCAACGAATCTGGTTTCGCTGATTTCGGTAACAGATTTAATGATATTGACCCCAACAATATTGAATCAGTAACCATTTTGAAGGGTCCTTCTGCGACCTCGCTTTATGGATCACGCGGTTCTTCTGGCGTTGTGGTAGTGACCACGAAAACAGGGTCAAAAGGAAAGCTTAAGGTAAACCTCAGTTCCACAGGATCAGTAGAAGAGGCTTATATACTGACCGAAAGACAAGACCAGTTTAGCCAGGGAATATTAAACCCTGATGGAAGCACGAACAGGGATTCCGGTGAGAACTTCTCATGGGGTCCGGCATTTGATGGGGTGGTAAGGCCATGGACTAGCCCGGTGGATACAGACGGAGATGGTGATCTGGAGTACCTCTCTCGGCCAGATTCACCTGTTAAAGATCAGCTTGAAAACTTCTTTAGAACAGGTTACACGTTAAACAATTCATTATCACTATCGGGTGGTGACGATCGCTTTACGTATTTCACTTCGTATAGTAACACGCAGCAAAATGGTATTTTGGACAACACCGACTATGAGCGAAATAACTTAGTGGTGAATACAACTGCGAAGTTAAATGATAAGCTAAATGCAGGTATCAATGTGAGTTACGGATTTGTAGAGCAAAATACATCTCAGGAAGGTGGACGGCCTTTTGAAGGACAAAACCCGTTTGCTACTTCATTGCAAGCACCGGCCAATATTGACTACACGCAATTAAGGGATTATAAAAACCCGTTTCATTCTTTTCAAGGTTATTTCGGAACCTACGCTATTAACCCATACTTCATACTCAATGAGTATACGAACTATGCTAAAATTAATAACGTGCTGACAACCTTCAACCTGAATTACAATCCGATTGCTAACCTTTCTCTAGCCACCAGGTTTGGTGTGAATTATGTAAGTTTAGATCGAAGGATAAGTATTCCCTCCTACCAATATGCCGATCATTATATATGGGAGGATGACCTTACCTTGGTGGAAAGAACAGGCCGTCAGGGAAGTACGGGTTCACATTCAGAAAGGCTAGATGACACCCGAACGATTGATTGGACTACAACCGCCACATATTCAAAAGAGCTGAACGATAAATTAAATCTATCCGCTACGGCTGGCGTAAACTACTATGACATTGAGAGACGCATATTGGACGGATCAACGAATGGTGGGTTTGTGGTACCTGGAGTATTTAACCTTGGAAACTCAAAGGAAAGAGCTACTGTCATTCAACGCCATGAGCAATATAGAATCATAGGGTTATTTGGAGAAGCGAATTTGGGATGGGATGACAAGGTGTTTTTAAAGGCTACGGTTAGAAATGACTGGTCTTCAACCTTGCCGGTCGATGCGCAGTCTTTTCTCTATTATTCAATAGGTGCCTCTGCTATCCTAAGCGATTATCTCGGATTTGACAGCAGTACTCCGATTGAATTTCTCAAAGTCAGAGCGAGCTATGGAACATCCGGTAAAGATGCGGACTTATTTCAGTTAGCGAGCCTGTATACAGTGAATCCAACGATTGTGGATTTTGATGGTGCAGATGAGAGCACGTTCCAGCTTAACACGCCCCTGAATGGCCAAACTGGTATTACCCGGAATAACCTGATTGGGAATAACGAGCTAAAGCCTGAAAAAACTGGCACCTTCGAAGTGGGTGCAGATTTTACTTTTCTGAATGGAAGGATAGACCTGAGTTATACATACTATAGCGCACTCTCGACCGAACAAATTTTCCTGGCCGAACTTCCCCGTTCATCAGGGTATTTGCAAACGCCTATAAACATTGGTGAGATGGAAAACAGAGGTCACGAAGTTACGTTGACAGGCGTTCCGGTAAAGCTGGATAATGGTTTTAAGTGGACCATCAACGTTGCCTGGTCTAAGAATACGAACGAGGTATTGAAAATAGCAGAAGGAGTTGATGACTTCACTATTTTTGATACCGGAAGGGATGTAACCCTGCGTGCACAAGTGGGTAAACCCTTTGGAGTTTGGAAGGGTAATGCGCAATTGTTTGAAAATGGGCAACCGGTGGTGAATGCACAGGGCAACCGTGCATATGAAACCGAAATTTCTGAGTTAGGCAACGTACAACCCGACTGGAGAGGAAGTTTGATCAATACATTTGAATTCAAAGGCATCTCGTTAGGCGTACTGGTTGATGTGAAAAGCGGAGGTGATATATACTCTACCACTAAATTCTATACAGAGTTTAATGGTACTGCCGAAACTACTACCATTAATGACAGGGTACCCTTTATTATCCCCAACAGTGTGATCGAAGATGTGGATGCAGACGGCAATGGCCTGGGTACTTTTAGCCCTAACACAACGCCTATTGACGCATACTCATATTTTAATGACCAGAACGGAAGTGAACATATTCTGGATGGTAGTTTCGTGAAGTTGCGCGAAATCACGCTAGGGTATGAGTTGCCTAAGTCACTTGTAAGCAAAATAAAACTGTCGGGGGTAAGGGTGAATTTATTTGCCAAAAACCTCAAGTTTTGGCTGGCGGATGAAAATGCTTTTGGCGATCCTGAAGTAAACGGCCCTCAAGGCCCTTCGAACATTCAGGGACGC
>JANNQJ010000357.1:0-1500 GCA_031400675.1 Cyclobacteriaceae bacterium | reverse complement strand
GATATTATTACTCAAATGGGAGAACTTCCGATCAGCGACATACAGACGTACATGGAGGCGTTGGGTAAGTTCGAAAAGTCACACTGACAGTTAACTCTTCTCCCTTTCTTTTAACCTTCACGGGCACCGTCTGTCCCTTTTCGAACTTACCCAACGCCTCCATGTACGTCTGTATGTCGCTGATCGGAAGTTCTCCCATTTGAGTAATAATATCGCCAGCCAGCATACCCGCCTTCTGTGCTGGCTTACCATCAGTTACACCATCTATTTGAAGGCCTTTTACATCAGACGTATAACTGGGCATCACGCCCATCGTTACTTTAAAACTTCTTGCAGAATTCATTGATTTATTTTTTGTGGTTAGGAAAGCAAGTTTAGGTTGTCCGTCTAACTGTTCGATTAAATTAACAATCAATTTCAATATTTCTGCCTCGCCAGCATAATTGATTTTGTCTGAGTCATCCGAAGGTTTGTGATAATCCGAATGAGATCCTGTAAAGAAGTGCAATACCGGAATATTTTTTAGATAGAAGGAAGTATGATCAGATGGACCAACACCAGCAGAATCTGTTTTTATCTTCAAGGTTTCGGTTGACAAGCCCTTTAAAAGATTTTCCCACACTGGACTGGTGCCTGTTCCGCTCACAGCTAATCCATTTGAAGCTGGATCGAGTCGTCCAATCATATCCATGTTCAGCATGTAGTTCGCACTATTGAGATCGATAGTTGGATGTTCTGTAAAAAATTTGGAACCATACAGACCAAGTTCTTCACCACTAAAGCAGATGAAAAGAAAATTATAGTTTTCCTTTTTACCATTGTTTTTAAAATAACGTGCAAGTTCAATCACACCTGCAACACCCGATGCATTATCATCGGCACCATTATGAATTTTGCCCTGAGGGTTAGCATCTAACGAACTTCCCTGGTTGCCGTTGCCAAGATGGTCGTAGTGTGCCCCTATAATAATTGTTGATGCCCGCTGGTTATCCAGATAAGCGACAAGATTACCGGCTTTGCCTTCTTCGCCTGTACCATGCACGCCAGATTTGAAGGGAAAAGATTGCACGTATGATGGTTTATCTCCTTTTGGGTCTAATCCTATTTTTTTGAATTCGACCTGAATATAGGCAGCTGCCATTTTTTCGCCTTCCGTTCCAGTGCCACGCCCTTGCAATGAATCGCTGGATAAGGTTTTAATGTGCTTTTGTATTTTGTTTTGGTCAATTTGCTGCGCGTGGCAGCCATTGCCAAAAATTATCACTGTTATAATAAGGAGTAAGCCATTTTTCATATTCTGGTAGTTAAAGCGCGCAATTTAATTTTTATCTGCAATACGAATCATCTATTTTTGATAAAACAAATACCTCTTTATGGCTGCCTTAAAAATTGTTCTGCTTACAGACTTCTCGCCATTGTCAAAGGTTGCGATTCAGTATGCATTAAAAATGTATTCCAAATTCGATGCTGAGTTTACTATTTTAAATGTGGTGCGTTTAG
>JANNQJ010000356.1:0-4715 GCA_031400675.1 Cyclobacteriaceae bacterium | reverse complement strand
CGTGGCCATTGAAACGAACGGGCGGTTATGGGCGTTAAACTGCGAGTCGTCGTTGCGGCGCAGAGGGGCATGGCCGTTCCGTGGCCATTGAAACGAGCAGTTCTTCGTTGCCTTCCCGAAGGAGTCTGAGCGGCGCAGAGGGGCATGGTCGTTCCGTGGCCATACAATTGCGCTCAAAGGCAAGATAGGTTGAAGAATTTTTTCGATAGAGAATGATTCCTCGTACACCTCCGTCATTTATCAAAATATACCCACCATCGCTGCCTAGTGCTGGATGGTTGCTTAAAATAATATTAATATCAGGAAAAGGTTGAAAGGGGATTGGATCATCAACAAGATCGGAATTACAGGAAAATAGAAACAGAAGGATAAGAAACCCTTTCTTCAAAAAGTCATTTGTTATAATCATAAAACCCTTTCCCGCTTTTTTGTCCGTGATGACCTGCCTCTACCTTTTGCTGTTGTATTCTGCTAGGACGGAATTTTCCATCCTGTTTGAAAGCATTATACATTGAAGTTGTAACGGAGAAATTTGTATCTACTCCAATTAGATCCATTAATTCAAAGGCTCCCATTTTAAATCCAGAGGACTTTAATAAAACATCTATCGTTTTAATATCTGCCACATTTTCTTCCAGGACTTTCAATGCTTCAACATAATAATGCCGAGCCACTCGATTAACGACAAAACCCGGTGAATCTTTTACTGGTATTGGAACTTTGCCCAGCTTTTCTGAAAATTCTTTCAACTTCTCAATTATAACGGAAGGGGTAGCCACCCCACTAATTACTTCAACCAGTTTCATGATGTGCGCTGGATTAAAGAAATGCAGACCCGCAAAGCGTTCTGGATTCTTTAAGGAAGAAGCAATTTGCGTGACTGGTATTGACGAAGTATTTGTGGTAAGAATGCAATCTAATGAGTTACTCTTTTCCAGTGTTTTGAAAATCTCTCTTTTTACTTCCAAGTTTTCAATGGCAGCTTCGATTATCAGATCAGCTTGTATCTGCTCAAGATTTTCACAAGGTTTTATCTTACTGAGAGCCTCCTGCTTTTGAGCGAGAGATAGTTTATTTTTATCGACACTTGTTTGAAGGGAGATTCCAATATTTGAGATTCCTTTCAGCAGCAACTCTTGATCGACATCATACAAAAGAATACTAAAGCCGGAGGTCGCACATATTTGTGCTATTCCTTGCCCCATCGTTCCTGCTCCAATTATTCCTACTGTTTGAATTTTATCCAGTGCCATTAAAAGTTAAATAACGGTTTGAAATTGTTTTAAAAACCGGATATCATTTTCAGAATACAAACGCAAATCATTTACCTGATAACGGAGCATGGTAACGCGTTCGATGCCCATTCCGAAGGCAAAGCCTGTAAACTCTTCGGGGTCAATTCCGCAATTTTTTAATACGTTGGGATGAACCATTCCCGAACCTGCAATTTCAACCCATCCGCTATGTTTACAGACATTACAGCCTTTTCCATTACAGATTAGACAAGAGATATCAATTTCTGCGCTGGGTTCAGTGAATGGAAAGAAGGATGGTCTGAAACGAATCTTTATATTCTTACCGTACATCTCCTTGGCAAAATGATACAAGGTTTGCTTCAGGTCGGCAAAGCCAACATTTTTATCTACATATAATCCTTCCACCTGATGAAAAAAACAATGTGCTCTTGCTGAAATTGCTTCGTTACGATACACACGGCCAGGCATGATGGCACGAATGGGTGGCTTTTGTTTCTCCATCATTCGAATCTGTACATTCGAAGTATGAGTTCGTAATAATAGATCTGGATTTTTCTCGATAAAGAAAGTATCCTGCATTTCGCGTGCGGGATGATTATCAGGAAAATTTAAGGCAGAAAAGTTATGCCAGTCATCTTCAATTTCAGGACCGTCAGCCACATTAAATCCCAAGCGTTCGAAAATTTCAATGATGCGATTTTTAGTAAGCGTCAAAGGATGAAGATTTCCAATTTTGTTTGGAATAGGCGGAAGCGTTAAATCTATTTCAGTTGTAGTAGTTTGTGTGTTCTCCAAGTTTTCTTGAAGTGAAGCAAGTTTTGCTTCTGCCGATTGCTTTAATTCGTTTAAAACTTTTCCAACTTTCTTTTTCTCCTCAACTGAAATTTTCTTTAATTCTTCAAACAGTTCACTGATGGAGCCTTTCCGACTGATATATTTCAATCTGAAATTTTCCACAGCTTCTTTACTATTAGCAGTAAATGATGAAACTTCTTCCAGCAATTTCTTAATTCGATCTTCCATGCTACACTTCTAAAGCGTCAAAAATACAATTTTGGTGGGTATTACCGACATCTTAAATATTCTCTTTTGTTAACCTATTCTGAATTGTCCTATCAAGAATAACACTAAGAACGATGCAAAGAATCAATATCCCCAGTAAAACATAATTGTCATTCATATCTCGTGCAAAAAGAATAACGGCAACAAAAATTATTTGAACAAGGCCCAACAAAATGGTGGATTTGCCATGTGAAAAACCAAGTCTCATGACGTTGTGATGAATATGACTTTTATCGGGAGTGAATGGAGACTGTTTGCGTGTAATACGAAGTATAAAAATCCGTAACGTGTCAGCTAAAGGGATAATCATGAAGCACACCGCGCCTGAAATGCATGCTTTGAATCTGTATGGATGATCGACTGGTAAATTATAATGCAAGTCAATGAAGTGAATGGCATTGATCGACAACATCATACCAATTACGAGGGCTCCGGTATCGCCCATGAAAATTTCGGAAGGCTCCCAGTTAAAGAATAGAAAAGCGATAACAGCGCCCAGCATGCAAAATGAAAGTATGGCGAAGATGATGTCATCCGCCAGAAAAAATGATACACCAAACGCAAGCAGAGCGATGCAAGCTATAGTACCCGCTAAACCATCCAGTCCATCGATCAGGTTGAATGAATTTGTAATTACTATAATAGTAAAGAGTGTAATGCCATAACTTACAATTAAGGGTATATCATAAATACCGAGTAGACCATAAAATGATTTTAATCTCAGGTCAAACAATATTATTAGTAAGCTACCGGCCATTACCTGGCCCAGGAGTTTCATGAAAGGACGGAGCGGGACGAGGTCATCACGTACTCCAATAAAAAACACAATGAACAATGCGATCAGGATGATGCGAATTTCCTTCCATTGAGTAATGTCTACCCAAATCAATGATGCTATAAAAAAACCTAAAAAGATAGCAATGCCTCCCATGGAGGGAGTAATTTTTTTATGAATTTTTCTACGCCCCGGAATGTCTACCAGATTTTTCTCAAGTGAATATTTGATAATCACGGGGATGACTAAAAAGCAAATCACGAAGGAAGTAACAGCAGCGGCTAACTGAATGGCCATACAAAAGGGTCTCCGTCAAAAATAAGGATTAAATAACTGTACCCTAATCGGTTAACGTGAAAAATAGTTGAGAATATTTGAAGCGATGTAGGTTACTTCTTCAGCCTTAAGTTCTGGAAATACCGGTAGTGAAAGAAGTTGATCCTGTATTTGAGTAGTAACTGGAAAGTCTTCTGGTTTGTGATGAAGATGTGCATACGCTTTTGTGTACGGCATTCCTTTTGGATAGTGGATCATTGTATCGATGCCTTGAGCGGTCAGAAAAGTTTTAAGTTTATCACGTTGCTCGCACCGAATGCTATAGATATGAAACGTGTGCTTTGTGTTTTCCCTTACATTGGGTACAGTAACCCCAGGAATATTCTGTAACAGAGATGTATACGTATTTGCAAGTTGAATTCGTTGTTCATTCCATTTTTGGAGATGTTCTAATTTGACTGAGAGGATCGCTGCCTGTATTGAATCAAGCCGACTGTTTGTTCCTTCCACTTCGTGATCATCTCTTTGCAGGGCACCGTGATTGGCAATTCTCCGCATTTTTTCTGCAAGCGTATCATCTTGTGTAAGGATGCACCCTGCATCACCGTAGGCTCCTAAATTCTTTGTTGGATAGAAGCTAAATGCAGTGGCAACTCCGAAAGTTCCAGTAAGTTTTTTATCTTCTTCCGTTAGATGCGCTTGAGCACAATCTTCAATTAAGAACAGGTTATTCTGTTCACAGATTTTTTTTAATTCTGAAACAGGCGCAGCTTGCCCATATAAATGAACAGCAATAATAGCTTTTGTTCTGGAAGTAATTTTTCTTTCGACTTCTGCAGGGTGAATCGTGTAATAATTTGAATCAACATCAGCAAAAACCGCTTTTGCCCCGGTTAGTGAAATCACTTCCGCTGAAGCAATGCAACTGAATGCAGGTGTAATTACTTCGTCACCAGGGCCAATACCAAGTGCTTTAAGAATAATAAACAAAGAATCAGTTCCGTTTCCTGTCCCAATGCAATGCTTTACACGGTACGTTTCAGCAAACGCATGTTCAAAGTTTTTTACTGTTTCTCCACCAATGAACTGTGATTTTGTGAAGATTTCTTTTACAGCCTCATCAATTTCTTTTTGAATTGATTCGTATTGTAACCGAAGATTGACAAAAGGGATTTGCACTACTTTTTCTTTTTAGCCAACGGATGGTAATCACCCTTCAATTCTGCAAGAGGCTGATTCCTGATTTCGTACACGGTTTGAATAGAAGTACGGGCCTCCTTTAATCCAAAACCATTTCCATTAATAATTTGCTGATAACTTGTTGTATGTAAATCTGTAAACCCATC
>JANNQJ010000355.1:0-2414 GCA_031400675.1 Cyclobacteriaceae bacterium | reverse complement strand
CCAACCACCATTGTTAGCAGCCAAATCAAAATCTAATAACTTTTTAGCGAAGTAGGCTTCACCCCAGCGCCAGTCGATGAGTAAGTGTTTGGTAAGAAAGCTGGCTGTAATCATGCGCACACGGTTGTGCATGAAGCCTGTGGCATTCAATTCCCGCATTCCGGCATCCACAATCGGGTAACCCGTTTTGCCCTCGCACCAGGCCGCAAATTCTTTTTCATTGTTGCGCCATTCAATTTTATCATAAGCGGGCTTAAAGGCTTTTGTTTCTACTTGTGGAAAGTGCCACAAAATCATGTGATAAAAATCTCTCCAGATCAATTCATTCAACCACGTTTCGTTTTTCTTAAATGCCACTTGTGCCAACTTACGTATACTGATAGTACCGAAGCGTAAATGAACACTTAGTTTCGTAGTACCCGCGATGGCAGGGAAGTTACGTTGTTTATCATATTGTTCAACGATTGATTGCTTTACCAAACGGTCAGGAAATTTAAATGCTGATTCTTCAAAGCCAATCTTTGTTAAAGAGGGTAGGGGAATTGGTTTAATTTTTTTAAAACTATCAAAAAGTTTTTCAGTCGGATAGCTCTTCAATATTGAGTCTTCCAACTTACTTTTCCATTTTCTGCTATAGGGAGTAAAGATGGTGTAAGGCTTGCCATCATCTTTTGTTACTTCATCTTTCTCGAAAATGACTTGGTCTTTGAAAGTTTTGAATTCAGCTCCTTTCTCTTCTAAAACATCCTTCACTACACCATCTCGCTTTCGTGCATACGGTTCATAATCGTGATTGGTATAAACTGCTTTTGGATTTACTCCTTTAAAAATTTCAATCGGATCGCCATGAAGTACAAGTAAAGAACTGCCCATTTCTTGCAATTGCTTTTGCATCAGCATAAGCGACTGATGGATAAAGGTTACACGTAAGTCAGTTTTATCCTCCAGTTTATTTAGGATTTCTGTATCAAAAATGAAGAGTGGAAGAACATTTTTATTTTCTTTTAGCGCATGGTAGAGACCGGTATTATCGGTGAGTCTCAAATCCCTGCGAAACCAGAAGATCGTTATTGAACGATCTATGTGTTGATTTCCCATACAATAAATTAAATAGGAATCGAAACTTCCAACGAAGGATGATTAATAATGAGCCGAAACCAATACGTGAATAATTCCGGACTGATAATAAGTTGTTCTCGAAGTTTTTCGAGTGAAACATATTTCCAGGCTTCTACTTCATGTTCATTTAGGATTGGCTCTCCATCAAATTGCCCAATAAATACATGGTCAAGTTCATGTTCGATCAGGTTGTTATCTAAGGCTGCGTTGTAAATGAATTTGAAGGCGAATTCAGGATTTACAACAATCCCCATTTCCTCTTGAAGCCTCCTGCTAACAGCATTTTCGATTTTTTCATTTGGTTTTGGATGACTGCAGCAGGTGTTTGTCCAGAGGCCAGCACTATGATATTTTGTAGCAGCACGTTTTTGTAGTAAAACTTCTCCCTTTGAATTGAAAAGTAAAACAGAGAATGCTCTATGCAACGCACCCTTCCGATGCGCTTCCATTTTTTCCAAGAAGCCCAGTTCATTATCCTTTTCATCCACCAGGATTACCTGATCCATCATAACATGTTCAGTTGATGTTTGAAAAATGAGTAGGCAAGCAGTCGGACTTTATGACGGTTACGAATTCTTATTCGGCTTTGAATCACTAGTTCAGGTGGTGTATTCTTTATTTTTTTAAATAATGCCAGGTAATATACATACGCTACATACACTCCGAAGCGAGCTGAGCGTGGGAGTTCGCGTATACCAAGATAGCCATCGTCAAAATCTTTTTCAATGTTGGCTTCAATTATTTTTTTATTGTGGTCATCAAATCGATCAAGCTCCAAACCCGGGAAATATGTTCTGCCCATACCAACATAATCTGCATTCAGATCACGTAGAAAATTTATCTTTTGGAATGCAGAACCCAGACTCATAGCATGGGGCTTTAATTTTTGATATTCTGCATCATCGCCTTTGCAAAAGACGCGCAGGCACATAAGGCCGACAACTTCTGCTGAGCCGAGTATATATTCCTTATAGCTGTTTGAATCGTATACCTTTTCAGTAAGATCCCATTCCATACTCCGTAAGAAAAGACCTATCAATTCTTTTTCGATTGAAAAATGATTGACGGTAGCTTGAAAACTGTTCAGAATAGGATTTAAACTTATTTTCTCCTCAATGGCTTGGTAGGTGTCTTCCTTGAAACGGTTGAAAAGTTTTTGCTTATCGTATTCATGAAATGTATCTACGATTTCATCTGCAAAACGAACGAAACCATAAATTGAATAAATAGGATCGCGAAGGCTTTTATTTAAACACTGTATTCCAAGCGAAAAAGACGTGCTGTACGAACGGGTG
>JANNQJ010000354.1:0-3270 GCA_031400675.1 Cyclobacteriaceae bacterium | reverse complement strand
GTCTTGGGCAAAAGAAGAAACCAGCAGGGTTGAACAGAGTGATACGAGTATCAAGTGCTTAGTGAATCCATCAGGTGTTTTCATCTTTTTTGTATTTTATTATTATCCAATGTTTTGAGCAATTCTTGGTATTGTACAGGCGATAATCCTTTTTATTTCTTGTGGCCATATAAATGCTTATAGAATTGTAAGATACTGTCCTTAATTATTCATCTGTGGGGTTTTAGTATAGAACCTTCATCTATCACAAGATCCCTATTCCTTTTTTTTCAATGTAGGAAGAATTCTATTATAGAATATTTCTTCCGCCAGCTTCTCGGGGTCATCGTGAATATTCCAACCATTGATTACCGTGATAACATTATATTCTGGAATAACCTGCAAATATTGCCCACCATATCCATGCATTTCATAAGAAAATGCCTGATCATCATTGATCGCGATCCACCATTGAAAACCATAAGCCATTCTGTTGTTGAGTCGAACAGATCGTTGAACCGACTGACTTATCCAATCTTCAGATACAATTTGTGTGTCCCCCCATCTTCCTTTTTGCAGAACCATGTAACCAAGTTTTGCAAGGTCATGCGGTGTGAGATACAACCCACCCTCGGCATCGATTTCTTCTCTAGGTGTTTTCTTCCAATAGTAGTCTGTTATCCCGAGTGGGCCGAAAAGCTTCTCTTCGGCATACTGGTCAAGTCGCTTTCCGGTTGAGATTGCAACGATTTTGCCCAGCAGCATGGTTAGGCCACTATTGTATACCCAGGTTGTGCCCGGAATAGTATCCATGGGGCGGTTAAGAACATAGTGTATCCAGTCCTCCCTTCGTTCCATTACCGTACAATCATTGAGTGAGTCATCGGCATACAAGGTGCTTTCATCCCAGTCAATTCCGCTCTGCATAGTGAGCAGATTGCGCAATGTAATGGCTTTCTTACGAGCATCGCTCCTATCAAAATCATAGTCCTTGAATAGGGGAAGTACAGTAGAGTCTAATGGAATAACCAGCCCTTCATCCATGGCAATGCCCAGCAGTAAGGAGGTGACTGTCTTGCTCACCGACTGCAGTGAATGCAGATCAGTGTATTGATAATACGGATGCCAATCTGGATGGTCATAATTGTATAGATGCCGTGCCGTATCGTATCGTTGTGCAATGGTCTTGTAATCCTGAATGTAATGCTTGTCTACAACTATTTTTCCATTGCGGATGAGAAGGAAATGATCCATCAGTCCATACTCACCTTGTTGTATATCGCTATGAATAGAATCAATTGTTGTTTGACTTATTCCCTCTGCCAAGGGATTGGATCGTTCCCATGTAAATGGGCCCTGATTATTCTTTTGTTCTGGACTACAGCCTGCTAAAAACAGAGTGTAGAGTATGACAACTCTTAAAATTGGCAAATGATGGGCTTTCATTTTTGGCTGGGTCTGATGATTTGCTTCTTAGTTAAGTAATTAATTTAGAATAAAATTTATTTAAGTAATGTGCTCAAACCGAATTGGCCACAACGCCTGTGGTTATGCAGTTTTAATTTCCATTAAAAAATTCATACCATTTAAATTGCATAAACATTTTGTCGCTGGCAGTTTCCCTATTTCTCCTTTACTGAGTAAAAGTCATAAGTTGCTTTTGCAATGTCTGCAATAATCTTTTCGTTTGTGTCAACATCTTCTTTTGAGTCGCTTACAAAAACGCTGATGATAAAGAATTCACCATTTGGTAAAAACACGATACCTATATTGTTTACTGCGGCAGTAATTCCTGTTTCTTTGTTTGTCCCTGATGAACCTGTCTTGTGTGCAACAACTATTCCATTGGGCAATTGTCCTCTGATTCGATTTTTACCAGTGGTGGTTTCTTTATTTGTTTTCCAAAAAAAGTCATAACTGCTTTTTGATAGTAAGTTGCTTTTATTCTCATAAAATAATTTAAGGGTTTCAGTTGCTGCTTTCGGGGTAGTCCAGTTTTGAAACATATTTTCCCACTTCGCCTGCATTTCTTCTTCATTGAAGGTGATTTGTATATCATTTATGCCACTTTTTTTGATATACTCTTCAACCGTTTTAGGTGTTCCGATTAGGCGTATTAATACATCGCAAGCAGTATTGTCGCTGTGTGAGACAGTATATTGAATTAATCTGTCAATAGTAAAGGTGCCTCCATTTGGGTTTTCGTCTCTAAGGGGACTCCAAAAATCTTCTGGTAAAAGCTCATCTTTACCAATCTCAATTTTCTGGTCTAATGAAAGTTTCCCCTTGTCAATTTCAGACAATACAGCTAATGCTATATGGAACTTAAATACGCTTTGCATAGGGAATCGCCTGTCTCCGTGTAGCGAAAGTGTGTCTTTTCCATTGTCACCAGTTATTGAAACGCCAACTACTGCTTTTTTGTCGGACAATATTTTCTCAATTGTATTTTTTAGTCGATCGGTCTTGTTGGATTGTGTTTTACAACTTGTGACAAGCAATAAAAGCAAAGCTGTCAATTGAAAAAGCCTATTCATTTTTTGTTCTTTTGTTTGGATACATAATTAATTTAAATTGCTTGCAACGTTTGTGTTTGCGCAGTGGTGGCCTATTGAAACCGCGTCCTGTCCACGTGGGCAAACTTTATAAAATAAATATACTTAATACCTTGATGTCCCGCCACCATTGCAAACATCTTGTTGCCAGCTGGCACTTAGTCCACTCTTTCAATTTTTCCCTTGTCTGTTATTTTATATCTCTTAATTGTCACCGTCAACGAGTCCGTTCCAGGAATCTCGTCCGTACCTTCTGGATTTATCTTTCTTGTTGTTGTACTGTCGGTAAAATCTATTTCTCTATCTGGATTAATTGTCACGAAGTTAGATGAATAGTGTCCCATGTCACCCATGGCTGTTTCGTAAACTACATGAGAGTCTAACTCATTTCCTTCTTTGTCAAATGTTACTAAAATTGGTGTTCCTGTGTCGTCCGGTATGTATCCAATTATTGTAATGAAATTCTTGGTTTCAAATATTTTTCCAAATGCTGAAAAGTAGTTTTTGTCCTTCAGTTTCTTAAGAAGTCCGTTGTCAATTAGTTCAACTGATTTTAAGTCAATGTTAGAATCCGAATTGAATGAAATCGGAGTCTTTATCTGCGGGAGTGTACTAACCCCCTATAAGACTGGACAAGAATCTGAAAACGGATTTATAACAGTTAAATTGGGGAAATATGACAAGAGTAAAAAGATCATTCACACCAGAAGAGCGATTAAGCCTTCTCAAAGAAGCA
>JANNQJ010000353.1:0-3955 GCA_031400675.1 Cyclobacteriaceae bacterium | reverse complement strand
ACCTAACGCCAGCAATTTTACATTTTTAGTAACACCACTATGCGACTGGCAATTGACGATATGGAAAGCTACAAGAAGAACAGCCAGGCATCTAAACATAAAAACTTATTTAGTGGACATACGCAAAACAACTGTGCTGTCTGTTTGAAGCATGGAAGAGTCAGCTTTTATACAGGCGTTTAATTTAATAATAATATGATTAAGGGAAGAAAATTAACCAAAAACAGCTTGCTTATTGATCTAAAACAAAAAAAGAGTTACGAATGTAACCCTTTGATTATCATGAGCCCCCTGTCGGAATCGAACCAACGACCTACGCATTACAAGTGCGTTGCTCTACCAGCTGAGCTAAGGAGGCCTGTTTTAGTCAATGGTCATTAGTCATTGGGAAAATGGCTAGGGACACGTGACCCCTTTCTAGTCATTTGTCATGGGAAAGGCCAAATGACTATTGACCGATGACCAGTGACTAAATTGGAGGTGCAAAAATAACGCTTGTATTAATCTTTGCAAATATCTGCTAAGAAACTGTGCTGAGTAATTTTAGCTGCTCTTTGAGTTGCTTCAGGCTGTCGGTAGCCGTATTGATCTTTTCGTTGAACTCCTCTTTGTATTTTTCGGCATTTTTTGATCTGCCAAAGAATTCCAGGTTGTTCCGCCACACGGCAATATCATTCTCAACGTTGATAATTTTCTTTCGGATAGCCTGCTCCTTTTGATAAATTTTCTGACCAGCCATTGGGTCATTCTTCAAATCCAATAGTTGGTTCTCTAGTAACAATCGGCTCTTATCTTCTTCCGTTAACCCTTTGATGGTATTTGTAAACTTTTGCACGGCTTCGTGATAGCGGTTGCGGATGGCATTGATGTCCTTTCTTGGAACAAAACCTATCTGGTTAAACCGCACTTCAAATTCCTTCAATAACTCGCGCGTAGCGCTGTTCTCGCTAATGTGTTTTTCTAGCTCAACACATATAACCTCCTTAGCCTTCAGATTTTCGACCTGCTCATTCTCTTGTATGCCTTGCTGATTGCGTTTCTGATTAAAGAAATGGTCGCAGGCTTCCTTAAATTCCTTGAACACTTTTTCACGGAACTTCTCAGGCACAGGGCCGATATCTTTCCACTGTTGCTGAATGGTTTTAAGCTCATTGGCTGCCTTGTCCCACTCCTGACTTTCTTTCAAATCAAGTGCCCGCTGAACCAACTCATTTTTTTTCTTTAGGTTCTGATCGCGTTCTTCATCGAGCTTTTTAAAGAACACACTTTTATTGCTGAAGAATGTTTTAAATGCCGACCAGAACTTTTTATTTACTTCCTTCGATTTTGACCTGGGTAAACCTCCGATAGTTTCCCACTTTTTCTGAAGTTCGAGAACCTCTTTGGTTTTCTGATTCCACTCTTTAATGCGATCAGTTTGAAATGATGCATGCACGGCTACTTCTTCACATAGCTTATTCTTCTGATCAAAGTTTGCACTTAATTCTTGTTGTAAAGTCTTTAGGTATTCATCCCTTCGGGCATACACCGCATCCGATGCTGCCTTAAATCTTTGCCATACCGCCTCTTTATCTTCTCCTGGCACAGGGCCGATATGCTTGAACTCGTGATGGAACTCATTTAACTCGCGAATAGCGTCCTTGATTTTCTCAGTACCACTTAGTTTTTCTGCACGTGCGCAAAGCTCAACTTTTGCTTCCAGATTTCTCTTTCTATCAAGTTCCTTTAACTCGGAATAGATACTCTGATTATCATAAAACCTGTCGACAAGAGCGTGATAATTTGCCCATAGTGTACGAGCATGTGTGCCCGGTACAGGGCCTGTATTTCTCCATTCCTTTTGAAGCTCTTTAAAAACGTTAAACTGATTGGAGGCATCTTGTGAATCTACTAGCTCACGGAGTCGTTCAAGTAAGTCGGATTTCCTTTTGTAATTCTCATTTTTCTGATCTTCAAGTCCGCGTAAAAATTGCGCTTTACGATCTTTAATCTGCTTAAAGAAAACTTCAAACTGCTGGGTTAATTCATCAACTTTATAATCAAAATCATCAGCTGAACCACCATCGAGAATAAATCTGTTGAGGGCTGAAGTGCGTTCACGTTCTCGGAGTTCATCAAACAAAGGTTTAATGTCGCGCAAGATACGATCCGTCTTTTTTTGATCGCTTTCTTTTGCAAGCTCTTTAATGAGCTCTACAAACTGAGATTTCGTGAAGTGATTATAATCTACATGCACATCATCTTCTTCATGAAGATGCTCCGTCTCATCCCGTTCTGAAAGATCTGCTTCTGACTGTAATACGGCATTGACATGGCTGTCCACCACTCCGGCTCCCGGTACATAATCCTGCTCTGCTCTGTTGTCTCGTTCCATCTCCATGATCAATATACATTCAATACATTTAGCGTAAAGTTACTAAAATTGCCTCAATTCAGATTCGGATCAAGCGGGTAGTTAGCATACACGGCAAACCGACCACCCATGTTACCCAACGCTTTCCTCCACATTCCTGTCGGTTCCGTCTCAAACATAAGTTCTTCTGTTACAAAGTCACAAACAATCCATGAATTCTCCTCCAATTCCTCGTCTAACTGCCCCGGACCCCACCCACTATAACCTAAAAAGAATTTAATATGACTTGGGAGAAGTTGCTGGGTGTCGGAGAGGAACAAAACATTCTCAAAATTACCTCCCCAAAAAATATCCTTTATTACTTCTGCCCCGCTTTCAATTTTCTTATTACGGTGTATAAAATGAAGGGTATCCTGCTGAACAGGCCCGCCAATAAAAATATCATGACTAAAATTCTTCAGCTCTTCCATTACATCATTAACCTTGACAATGGCAGGTTTATTCAAAACAAAACCGAATGACCCTTCCTCATTGTGTTCGCACAATAGCACAACCGTACGCTCAAAATTCGGGTCGGGAAGAAAAGGCTCTGAAATCAATAACCGGCCCTTTTCCGGTTTAATCTTATTTTTGTACTTGAAAAATTCCATCATCAATCTGTATCGAGGCTTCAATAAAATACTTGGAAAGTTCGCAAGCAAATTTTATTGCTTTAGATACAATGGAATCCTAATTTCAAAAGCATGAACGACATCGCCACCATCCGTAAAGAGTACAGCAAGGCCAGTTTAGACATTGCCACGATTTCCAAAGACCCTATTCTACAGTTTGACATCTGGTTTAAGGAAGCGGTTACATCCAGCGTACCAGAGCCTAATGCTATGAATCTGGCTACCGTAAATGGAGGTAGGCCGGCTTCCAGAATTGTCCTGTTAAAGGGAGTTGAGCATGGCAAGTTTGTCTTTTACACCAACTATCAAAGCAAGAAGGGCAAAGAACTCGAGGAAAATCCTGCCTGTTCACTCACATTTTTCTGGCCGGAATTAGAACGACAAATACGGATTGAAGGCGTTGCTTCACGGGTTGATACCAAGCGATCGGATGAATACTTTCAGAGCAGACCAAGAGGATCACAGGTAGGTGCTTGGGCATCACCTCAGAGTTCGGTAATAAATGAAAGATCATTGTTAGAGGATCGAGCGAAACTAATTGAAGAGAAATTTAAGGGTAAGGAGATATTACCTCGCCCTCACCAATGGGGTGGTTATGAAATCGATCCGTTTCTGATTGAATTCTGGCAAGGCAGACCTAACAGGCTTCACGATAGAATCTTATATAGTAAAGTGGAAGAGGTTTGGAAAATAAACAGGTTAGCACCTTAGTTGTTATCAGCTAGCAGTTATCGGTTAGCAGTGATCAGTTCCTCCTTCATAATTCACTATTAACGGATAACGGAAGAAAGCTTAGCTTAAATCAAACAGACTCTTCACTCCGGGATATCTTCTAACCGTAAATCCTTCACCATACTTTACACCGATCGCGTGACCTAATTCAATAGCACGAGACTCCACCATTCTGAGAAACTCTGGTGATGAAATATAA
>JANNQJ010000352.1:0-12908 GCA_031400675.1 Cyclobacteriaceae bacterium | reverse complement strand
CTGTAAGATCGTTGAGCGATATATTTTTAGGATTTATGTATACAGGTTTACCCAAGCATAGCATCATGAAGATGTTTCCGTAACCCTGAGGGCGAATGGTATTCATAATCAAACCATCTGCTGATTGAAGCAGTTGGGTATAATCTTCAAAGTCCATAAATTTATCTACAAATTCTATCGGCCCTCTCTTATAAAGGCCTGCGTTCTTTCTAAGAAAATTCACATACTTGCTATCGCCATATGAAACGGGTATAATGAGCTTTGCCTGAATTGAGTGAACACTTAAGTAATCCAATACATCAAGGTGATTATTTGTTTTAACCCCCGAGTTACCTAAAATAAAAGTTGAAAGTGATTTTACTTTCTCACCCTCTCTCTTTTCACTTTGAACAAGCTCATGATAAGGTGTTGAGTTTTCGTAGAAAAAGAATTGATGACTAGCTTTTTGAAGAGGTAACTTCTCTTTTGCAAAAGAGAACTCTTCGTTCATCCATGTTAAAATATGATCAACCTTAGCGTATGCCTCCTTCATACATCGTTGAGAGGTTAACGCTAATTTCACTCTGTATAAAATTTCTGAGGTATTCCATTCTGATTTTACATACGCACGTGTCAGTGGCTCATAAAATTGATTTTCAAGCTCCGGCAAGTTGTAGAGGTCGGCACCCCAGATCATCCAGTTAAGTTGTTTGAAATCATTTCGCGCAACCCACTTGTACATCAAGGGTGAAAACTGGTGAATAAATACTTTCTCATATTGATTCGTATCCCCTGTTATTTTTTTGAATTCAGGAGTATACATACGAGCGGATGGAAATTGGTCGTGCGCCTTTTCCGAACGCAGGATGATCTTGTTATTTTTTGCCAGATCCATCTTAACCAGGTTTTTATAAAAAGAATCAATAAAAACACTGGGTGCTGATATGTGTAAATTCATAATCAGCTGATGGGTGGTAGTTCTTTTTTCAAAACTGCGGGCACTCCTACAACCATACAATTATCATGGACGTCTTTTGTTACCACTGCCCCTGCTCCAACAACAACGTTTTGACCAACCTTAATTTTTGGAAGAATAACTGCATTCGTACCCAACACACAGAAATTACCAATATCACAAGAGCCCGTTACGCGAACGCCCGGAGCCATTTCAACAAAGTCTCCGATTCGAGCATCATGAGAAATGCTGCAATGAGGATTAATGAGACATCCCTTCCCAATTGAAACTCCATTAGTAATAACGACACCATCTAAAATGGTAGAACCACGGCCAATTGAACTTTCAAAATTACCGATTATAGCATTTTTACTTACAGAAGAAGTAAGCACTCCACCCGCTTCCTCAAATACCTGCGTGAGTTTAAATCTATTGACAGGAGAACCAAGCCCCAACGTAAAGCTTGGATCACCTGTTTCTTTAAACACCCTGATTACCTGTTCAATAGAAATCAAAACCGGAAACCGATCAAATAGTTTTTCTGGTAAGTCAGGAGAAAGATTGTCAAAAAAATAAAGGCTACCCAACGAATTATGTTGAAAGAAGATTTCGAGCACTTCTTTGGCTAATCCTTTCGCTCCAACAACAATCATGCTTAACAGTTTTGTGTTTCTAAAATAACACTACATATCTTATCAACTTCTTTCGATAATAAAGTGTCATACAAAGGTAGACAAAGTACTCGTTTAGCAATTGATGCTGCATTTTTGCATTGCACCGATCCTTTAACATAAGGCAGTGTTTCCAATGTAGGATAAAAGTATCGTCTTGGAGAAATGTCATTATCATTTAAAGCATTAAATACTTTTAACAACGAGTCTTCTGAGTTAAAGATGACCGGGTAATAGGCGTAATTATAATCACAATCACGAGCTTTTTCAGGTCTAGTCAATTCTGCTTTTACCAACTGGTAATCATACTGACTGCTGATCAATTTTCTGGATTTAATAATCTGGTCAATATACTTCAGATTCACAATTCCCATTGCTGCATGGAACTCAGAATTTTTTCCGTTAATACCCAGCATGGCAAACTTATCAAATCCATCATGGCCAAAATTGCGTAGATAGGTAAGTTGCTTTAACAATTCCTGATCGCTGGTAGCAACAGACCCTCCCTCAATTGTATGAAATAACTTGGTCGCATGAAAACTACATGTAGTAATGTCACCCCACCCAAAGATTGATTTTCCCTTAAGCTTTACATTAAAGGCATGCGCGCCATCATAGATTACTTTCAGGTTATTACGCTTTGCAATATCTTGAATCGCTTCTACATCGCATGGGTTTCCGTACACATGAGTAGCCAGAATAGCTGTTACATCGGGGCTTATTGCTTCTTCAATTTTTTGAGGATCGATATTACAGGTTTTGAGATCAATGTCAACGAACACCGGTTCACAATTCTCCCAAACAATACTGCTGGTGGTGGCAACATACGAGAATGGAGTTGTAATAATCTTTCCTTTTAGCTTCAAGGCCTTTATTGCCATTTGAATGGCGATCGTACCATTGGTAACGTACAGCAGGTTTTCAAGCGCTAGTTTTTCCTTCAACTTAGATTCAAGCTCTGCAACTAAAGGGCCGTTGTTGGTTAACCAGTTTCGCTGCCAGATACCTTTTACCAATTGCTGGTATTCTTCAATAGGTGGTAAAAATGGTTTAACTACAGGTATCATCTTGCTAATTGAGAATTTTTGGGATTTTAATCAACTTCAACTCATTACGGTACACCCATAAAAGAAAACCACCTGTCACGATCAAATAAAAAAAATGAATAACCCACGGAAAATCTTGTGAAAGTAATGGCTCGATGATGAGTACAACCCCCAACAGTAAGGCAGGCGCAATTACAATTTTAAAAACATTAAACTGAAAATCGAATTTTTCACTTAACACATATTTCAACATGAATATTTCAATGGCAGCGCTTATCAACGTAGAGGCTATAACCCCATAAATCCCGAACTTTCTGATGAGGAGTACCATCAATCCGATTTTAATTACGGCAATGAAAAAGGAAATAAAGGGAAGAGGTTTTGTGTACTTCAATATTCCATAAGGAACAGCAAAGTAATGCCGCATGGATCTTAAAAGGTAGGTAATCGCTATGTAAGGAAAATACTGCACAGCCCCCTGATAGCCTTGTTTATTTCCAAAAAGATCGAGCAGAAACGGCAACATGAAGATAGCTGAACTAACCAGGATCATCACCACCGCGGTCAAACCATAGTAATATCTGTTTAATTCCGGAGTCGAGCCTTTAGAAGTTTGTGCTGAAATAACACTCACCACTTTAGGGTAAAAGGAATTATGCAGACTATTCAAAATAAATTCAATAACAATTAAACACTTGAGGGCAAAGTCATAAATACCTATAGCTGATAAAGGAAGGAAAAATAACATAAGAAAACGATCGAAGTAGTTTATCACCCATTGTTGAACCTGATGCAGGAATGAATAGTGATTAAACGCAAACGTTGATCTAAGAAGTGCATAATTAAAGTGAAGTCCGAACTCATTAAAAACACGGTACAACACCCAGCCCGTAACGACTATGCCTGCTATTAATCTACCTACGATTGGCCCCACCAGTGTTTCAGGGTAGAAGTATAATCCACCAATAGTCAGGGCTGCAATTAATGTGAATTGAAACAGATTTGACCGCAGGAACAAGACAACTCTTTCCCTGCTTTGTAAAATGCTATTATACACTTTACTCAAGGACTGAAAAATACCAATCAACACTGACATTATCCCAAATGGATAAAATGAAATCCGGGGGTCTTCAAAAATCAATTTGAAGATAATATCACCCAACACCACCAGTATAATGCCGACTCCTGCTCCTATCAGGATCATAAAAATAAAAGCAGAACTCATGAAGGAAGCTAATTTCTCCGGATCGTCTTTAAAATCGTGATAGTGAATGTATGCTGAAGAGTCAAAACTGTAGGTGACTATGATTTGTACGAATAGTGAAAATGCCAGGTAAAGAGACAACGCACCGTAAACATCAGTCGGTAAGTAATGAATGTAAAATGGAAGTAGGATAATGGCGCTTGCCATCGGCAATGCGCCAGCTACGGTGTAAATGAGAGAGGCCTTGATGAAACTCTTGGTGATCAAAATCTTGGCAAAATAGAGGGTTTATTTTAATTCAGGAAATTACAACATTCAATTATATTGCACACTGGCTTATCTCTCAATAATATCACCATTAGATTAACCAGGTTATTATAATAAATAAAAAATGCCGGGGATCATAGGACTCATATCTGACCGAGCTGAAGAAACTCTCTTCAGCTCCATGAAAGATTCAATGAATCATAGGAATTATTCGATTGATAGTTATATTAAAAATGGTGTTCATTTATCCCGCATTCACTTAAATTTTATAAACCCCAAGGAACAGCCCTTGCATTCAGAAGATGGAAAGTATTCAATAGTTTTTCATGGGGAGATATTTTCAGTTGAAAACGAACAAGAGGTAGAAATTAAAGATAGCGCTATTCTCTTCCTGGAATTAATAACCAAGTATGGATTAGACATCTTACCTAAAATAAACGGTCAATTTTCAGCTTGTCTTCAAGACAACTCTTTAAATATAACGTACTTGATCAGTGACCGCTTCGGTACACATCCTGTTCACTATGCAGTAAATAATAAGAGACTGCTCTTTGCAGGGGAAGTGAAAGCTATTCTGAAGGACAGCATTCAAAAAGAAATAGAGTACCACGCTATTGCTGAACTTTTCAGTTTTGGGCACCTGTTTGGTACCAAAACAATTTTTAAGAATATCTCTCTTGTGCCCCCTGCCACAGTAGTTAAATACGGTCAAGGTGTCATAGAAAAATTGGAGTATTGGACGTATCCGTATTCAGAAGAGGTATACCGTAAACATACATTAACTAAAAAAGAAAGCAATGAATTACAGGATAAGCTTGGGCAAATTTTAATAACTGCCACCAGGCGACAATCTTCCCATATAGATAAATTTCTACTGCCGCTTAGTGGCGGACTTGATTCCCGGTATGTAGCCGCGCTCTATCATTATACAGGTCAACGCAACCTGATGACCTTTACTATGGGGCCCGATGAAAGTGAGGACCAACGATACGCCTCCCAAGTTGCAACACACTTAGGATTTCCACATTTCAAATTTGATATCAATCCTGAAAAAACCTGGGAAGCTGCAAGCAAGTTTTCCTACATCGCAGATGGTATGTCTTCCATCAACACAACACTTCAGAACTTCCAACCTTTCGAATACTTTTCCGATAAAAAACAAATCATCACAGCCTCACAAATGTGCGATGCGCTTTTCGGAAGTACACTCGCGAGAAAGAGGATAAGAGGCTTACAACGAAATACCCAGCCTCGATCCGTGAGCAATGACATTCTCATAAACATGTTCAGGATATACGATCAAAACCAGGTAAAACAATTATTTCATTCTGATGCGTATAAAAAAATTGAAGGTCTTTATCGTATCGGGCCTCAACAATATTGTAATGATGCACATCATCCACTTCATAATTACTACAGGTTGCTGATGAATGAACATGGACGCAGAGGTACACTGTGTGGGAACCTAGTGACAAATCTGTTTTTTGAAATGCGCATGTTGTCGTACGACAATGATGTATTTAACTTTGGGTGGCAGCTTCCAATTTTGTATCGTGAACACCAGTACCTATATCGAAAAACGTTTAGCCAGCTATTCCCAGATTTGGCCGAGATAAAAAGACAGGGCTACGGGCTGAAGATCGGTGCCTCAAAAGCGAGCTATGAGTTAAAACTTCTGGAGAGTAAAATTGCTTCAGTAGCTTTAAAAAGTTCTTTAAAGCACATTGCAAAATATTATAAGCCATGGGTGAAACCCAGCTATACTAACTACAACAACTGGTTTAAAGTGCAACTTCGAGAGAACTTAGTTTCCTTTTTAATAAACGATCGTCTTAAAAGCAAAGAGATCCTCAACACAAACTATATTAAAACATTGATAAATGAACATGTGAATGGCAGAAGAGACAATTCATCGTTGCTTTGGCAGGTTATTAATCTTGAGTACATATTCCGAAATTTTATTAACTAAGTTACGCACAAAATGTACGCTACCACTGAACTACCGTTGTTGAAATGGAGAAAAATATTTTGATTCTGGTCTTCAGTAATCTAAAAAAAGATGCACGTGTTGCCCGTCAGGTTGACTTTCTAAAATCACAATACGCTGTTACAGTAGCTTGTTATGATGCCGATCCTAACGGTTTCATGTTTGTTCCACTGAAACAAGTTAAGCTTTCACTATTTAGGAAGTTGATCACCAGCATGCTACTCATAACACACAGTTTCAGGCAAGCGTTGCAACTTCTATATCCTTATATAGAAGCTAAGGCTGCCGTTGGAAAAAAGAATTTTGACCTTATCATTGCCAATGATGTTGAAACATTAATGCTCGCTTTTGATGTTGCCCTCCCTGGATCAAAAGTGATTTTTGATGCACACGAATACGCACCTCGTCACTTTGAAGATAAATTGATCTGGCGACTATTCTTTCAACCGATGAATATTCACCTCTGTAAAAAATACATTTCTAAAACTGCAGCCATGATGACGATCGGCAAGGGTCTGGCGCATGAATATGAAAAACATTTTAACGTCAAGCCGATTGTTATTACGAATGCAAATCATTTTTACAGGGTTACGCCATCAAAGTCAACTGATTCGCTGATCAGGTTAGTGCATCATGGAATTGCTACGCCTTCTCGTAGATTGGAGTTGATGATCGAAATGATGGATCATCTAGATGATCGCTTCACTTTGGATTTATACCTGCTTTCTTCAGGATTTTCAGCTGCCAAAACGATTAATTACCCGCTAAAACTTCAAGCACTCGCAGCACATAATACCCGGATAAGAATTTTGCCTCCCATGAAAAGTGAGGAAATAGTTTCCACAATAAACCAGTACGACATGGGCATATTTCTCATTCCCCCAGTCAATTTTAACTATGCCAATACGCTCCCTAATAAATTTTTTGATTTTATACAGGCCCGTTTAGCAATTGCTGTTGGGCCAACACCCGAAATGGCTGAAATTGTTAATCAATATAAGATTGGTGTTGTGTCGGAAGATTTCAGCCCCAAAAGTCTTGCTAAAAAAATTATACAATTAACTGCAGACGACATCAATAGTTTTAAGCTGAATACCGAAAAAGCAGCACTAGAATTAAATGCAGAATCAAGCAAAGAAAAAATAAATAATCTGGTTAAGACTGTGTTAGATTCTTAATCCACTCAATAACCCTGTCAACTTTTCGGTTATCGCTCTTCTCTGGTATTTTTTTGAATTGTCAACATTTTTCACCGTGATATTATTTTTCCAATTCACGAAATGATCAAACATTCTTCTTTTAATTTCATCTATACTCCCTTCCTTGATCATCACACCATTTCCCGTCTCATTTAATAACTGAGCCGCATCCCCATCTTCAGGTCCAATCCCTAAAATAGGTAGCCCTGTTGTTAGGTATTCAAACAACTTTCCGGGCATATACCCCTCCGCATCTTTATACCCGTTTAACACCAAAACCAAAACAGCAC
Source organism: Cyclobacteriaceae bacterium (assembly GCA_031400675.1). Lineage (GTDB taxonomy): Bacteria > Bacteroidota > Bacteroidia > Cytophagales > Cyclobacteriaceae > UBA2336. The sequence goes on along the minus strand of JANNQJ010000352.1, from coordinate 5,310 downwards.
TCGAAGCATAGATATCCATCAATGCCCGGTGTGGAACTGTTCCGGTAAATACTGTGACAGACGACAACGTTTCATCTGTTGAAACAAATTCCCTAAATGCAGGGTGCACCGTTCCTACAAATTCAATCTTGATGAGTCGTTTTATTTCCTCATCTTCTTTACACAAATCCCCGACAGCTATCATGAAAGGTCTTGGGTCGCACTTCTCATTGACAATGCCAATATGACGTACCAAAAACTTATCCGATTTTACAACTTTAAAATCTTTAAAATCTTCCTCATCAAACCCGTTCGTTAGTAAATTCACTTTTCTGCCTGAAAGCCTCTCAAGTTGTCTTACGTAAAAAGGTGTAATCGTAATTATTTCGTCTGCATTCTTTAATACTTTTTTTTCCAATTTCCGATGAAGCCATTTAGCATTAGTTCCTACCCGTACGCTCTCGAGAAAACCCCACTCACTCCATGGATCACGAAAATCGGCCAGCCATTTGAGTGAAGGATTTTTCTTTTTTAATTTCAAGCCGATCAAATGAATGCTATGAGGTGGCCCCGTGGTGATGATTGTTGTGATTTGATTTTTTTTCAGATACTCCGACAAAAATTTAACAGAAGGTCGAACCCAGAAAACCCGTGGATCGGGTATTAAAAAATTTCCCCGGATCCACACACTCAACTTTTGAAATACAGATGACCTTCCGTTTCCCGGAACAAAGGTTCCTGAATTTTTCTTTTTCCCTGAAAGGACGTTAAACAAAGAATAGGGTTCCCAAATAGGAAAGCGAATTACTTCTGCCTCTTGGGGAATATCCTTTAGAAGAGACTCATCTTTTATTTCGAATGAAGGATTAGCAGGTGTAAAAACATGAGGCTTCCAGCCGAACTGAGGCAGGTACTTCACAAACTTGAGCCAGCGTTGTACGCCACTTCCTCCGCTGGGTGGCCAGTAATATGCAATAATCAAAACTTTTCTTTCGCTCATCCTTAATTCAGTGTTCCCGGATTCAAAATTCAAGCTTTGAATCTTGAACTATGAATATTGAATTTGATCAATAACTCCAGTCCAATCATTCGAACTAAACCATTTTATCTCTTCATCACGTTTAAACCAGGTTAACTGCCGCTTCGCATAGCGTCTTGAATTCCGCTTCAACAAACGCACTGCTTCTTCCTGATCATACTTTCCATCGAGATAATCAAAAATTTCGCGATAGCCAACAGTTTGAAGTGCATTCAGGTTTCTGTATGGTAATAATTGTGTGGCCTCTTCAAATAAACCCAGGGCAATCATCTGATCCATACGGTCATCAATCCTTTTGTAGAGTTCGACCCGGTCAAGTTCTAACCCGATCTTGATAACTGTAAAGGGATGTTCTTTTTTCGGTAATGTTTGAAATGAAGAAATGGATTTCCCCGTTGAGATCTTTATCTCCAATGCCCGCATCAACCGAACTGGGTTTTTCTGATCGATCTTTTGAAAGTGATCAGGATCAAGCTCTCGCATTTTATTCTGTAGCCACAACAAGCCCTTATCTTCAAACTCTTCAATTAATTGATCGCGTACTTCATCTGCCACTTCGGGTATGTCATCGAACCCCTCCAACAAGGCTTTGACGTAAAGTCCCGACCCACCACAGACAACCAGATAATCATACTGCTTAAAAAGCTCATGGATTAATGTTAATGCTTCTTCTCCGAATTGAGCCGCGTCATACGCATCATGGATAGAATGACTATTAAGAAAATGATGCCGAACCTGTTGTAATTCAGCTTCTGACGGCTTTGCGGTTCCGATTCTTAACTCCCTATAAATCTGGCGCGAATCGGCTGAAATAATTTCAGTTTTTAGCTTAGAAGCCAAGCGAATTGCAACACCTGTTTTTCCCACAGCCGTTGGCCCCACCAGTATAATTAACTTCTTTTTGGAAAAATCCATCATACAAAAGTACGATTTAAGGGGTACGTTTTACGATTGAAGCCTCTACAAAGAAAATCCCAAATCGTAAATCGTAAATCGTAAATTCAAAGTATCTTGCGCACGTTGACGGACCGATGACTATGATTAAATACACCACCTCCTTCCTGACTAAATTAGAAGACCTCATTTCAGAATCGGATTATATGCTCCGCTATGAAAAAGGCAACTTTAAATCAGGATACTGCCTGCTGAAAGAACAGAAGATCATGATTGTGAATAAGTTCTATACCACCGAAGGTAAGATCAATGCATTGCTGGATATTATAAAAATAATTGCGCTGAATACCAGCAAGTTTACGGAAAGGAGCCTGAGGCTCTATGAAGAACTCACCCAAACCGAAGTAAAAGCTTGAAGGTAACATTCCTGGGCACCGGTACTTCACAGGGTGTGCCAGTAATCGGCTGCACCTGCGAGGTGTGCTGTTCGCTTGACTACCGTGACAAACGACTTCGTAGTTCGGTTCATCTTGACATCGATGGACTAAGCCTTGTTATTGATACCGGGCCGGATTTCCGCCAGCAGATGTTGCGGGAGGATATCAACAAACTTGATGCTGTCATTTTAACGCACGCACACCGCGATCACACCTCAGGCATTGATGATGTTCGTGCTTACAACTTTCTACAAAGCATGAATATGCCCGTGTATGGAACATCAGAAACATTGAGCCAGATAAAAAACGATTTTGCTTATATTTTTGGACCTGATAACTACCCGGGGCTTCCTCGCCTTGACCTTCATACCATAACCGAAAATTCCTTTTTGCTTAGCACCACTACCATTACACCACTTCCTGTTCTTCACCTGAGGTTGCCTGTGCTGGGTTTTAGAGTAGGAGACTTCAGCTACATTACCGATGCTAATTTCATACCTGATGCCACCTACGAAAAATTAAAAGGCACAAAGGCACTGGTCATAAATGCGCTCCAGCGTGAAAAGCATATTTCACATTTTAATCTCACGGAAGCCATCGGGATTGTAAAAAAAATAAATCCTGAGAAAGCCTACTTTACCCACATTAGCCACAAAATGGGATTGCACGCAGAAGTCAATAAGGAGATACCTGAAAATGTTTCACTAGCAGTTGACGGGCTTCAGATATCCGTTAACAGTTAACAGTTTACAGTTATCCTTGTATTTTTACTTTTAGTTAACCAACAACAGTTAACCGATCACTGATAACTGCCCACGTGCACAATAATTACTACTTTCTTCGTCAGCTTTCATCGGAACTAGAGAAGCGAATCTTAGACACTGTAGTATCTGAGTGCTTCAGTCAGAACAAGGATGAGTTGATCATTCGATTTGAAACTACCTCTCAACCCTTCTTCATTAAAGCTAGTTTACAATCGGGGTTTTGCTGCCTGTCGTTTCTAGATGAATTTAGCCGGGCACGAAAAAACAGTGTCGACCTTTTTGAAAAATTAATTGGGCAACGTGCAAAGGCAATAACACAGTTTACGAATGAACGAAGTTTTACTATTGAATTTTCAGGGAACTATGGACTGCTTTTCAAAATGCACGGGAACCGGTCAAACCTGGTGCTTTTCGAAAATAATAAATCAGTAGCGCTCTTTCGAAATCATTTAGTAGCCGATGGAGAGATTAACCTCCATGAATTACATCGCACTGTTGACTGGAGTTATGAAGCTTTCGAAAGCCATATTAACGATCTCAAACAATTATATTTCACTTTTGGGAAGGCTTTTTGGAGTTTCTTGGGCAGAAATAGTTTTGAGGAAAAATCGCAAGTAGAAAAATGGCAAGCGGTTCAAGACCTGATTTCCTATTTAAAAAAGCCAATTTACTACGTTACAGAAGTTGAGTCTAAACTACTTCTGTCTCTTTTCCCGGATGGGAATATTCTAAAACAATTCAAAGATCCTATTCAGGCTATAAACGAATTCTTTCTCCAATACACCCGAACATTCTCTTTTCTTCAAGAAAAAAAAGAAGCACTCTCGAGGTTAACAGCAAAACTACATAGCAATTTAAACTACCTCGTAAAAGCAAGCCAGAAAAAGAAAGAGATTGAAAATGATACACACTATAAAATCTGGGCAGATTTAGTAATGGCTAATCTTCATCAAATTAAGACGGGTGATGAACGGATTACGCTCGCAAATTTTTATGACGATAGCAAACCCATTGAAATAAAAATGAAAAAAGGGCTCTCCGCACAAAAGAATGCTGAAGTCTTTTACAGGAAATCAAAGAATCAACAGATTGAAATTCAGAAGCTTACAGAGGGTATGGTATCAAAACAAAAAGAAATAGTCGACCTGCAGGAAAAAATACGCGTTCTTGAAAAAACTGAAGACTTAAAAAGTTTTCGAAGTTTCATAGATGCTTCAGGATTAAAACAGGAGACTGATAAAAAAGAAAAACCTCTTCCCTACCATGAAGTAGAGCATCAGGGCTTTAAAATCTGGATTGGTAAAAACGCACAACACAACGACACGCTTACGCTCAAGCATACGTTCAAAGAAGACCTTTGGCTGCACGCAAAAGATGTGGCGGGATCACATGTGGTTATTAAATACCAGGCGGGGAAAAAATTCCCGAAAGATGTTATTGAGCGGGCAGCACAACTGGCCGCATTCAATTCAAAAAGAAAAACAGATTCACTTTGCCCTGTTGCCTATACCTCCAAAAAATATGTGCGTAAACGCAAAGGAGACCCTGCCGGGGCAGTAGTCGTTGAGCGCGAAGATGTTATATTGGTAGAGCCTAAAGGACTGTAGACAATTATTCTCTAGAATTAAGTTTCTCCTCCTCTTGCTTCGTTAAAATCCTTTCCTTCTTGATATCCACTTTAATAAATGCATACACACTCATATACAAGTTGGCGATCCATACCAACGCAAAACCCGCAATAATATACCCTCGCCAATCATCCAACAATAATTTGAAATCCGTTAGAAACAAAAAAAAATTGTTACATAATGACTGAAGCAATACTCACACGTAAATAAGTAAAAGAATTTACGTGTGAGTAACATCTTTCCATCTACTGATTTGCCTTTGCAATACACCTGAATTTCAGAAAAAATATCTTCTTGAGTAACTGTTCGGGCTACGCAAGCTATAGGTATTGATAATGTAAAAAGCCAAAAAAGTTGCTCAGAGATAGTCATTGAACTATTCGATATTTCGCTTGCCCGTTATTTCACTACATTAATCTTCAGTGTATTCGTTCGTTGACGATCCTGAATCGGCATGCTTGCAAGCGTGATGAAAACATCCCCCGTCTGAACATGACCTTCTGATTTCAATAGAGCTTCCACATCCGCAATGGTCTCATCCGTAGAGTTAATCTTATCGTAGAAATAGG
>JANNQJ010000351.1:0-4439 GCA_031400675.1 Cyclobacteriaceae bacterium | reverse complement strand
GTTGGCAACTGCCGGTGCTCCTGACTCTGTCGGTCTTGCAAACGGTATCTCCGAAGCATTGATCAATACAGCATTAGGTATTGGAACATCAGCACTCGCCATTATCCTATATAACTATTTCACCAGTGCAATTGATTCTCTGACTCACGCTATCGATGAAACAAGCTTTAGCATTATTCAGAATTTCACTGCAGGTGCGAAAAAGTAATTACTTATAAAAAAAATTGAATTATGTCTGGATTTAGAAGCGCCCCCCCAATTGATATGACACCGATGGTGGATTTGGCGTTCCTGCTTGTGACGTTTTTTATGCTAACCGCTACGGCCATCCCTGATGAGCCCGTGTCAGTAGATACTCCATCATCCGTATCGGAAATTAAGATTCCTGAAACGAATGTGATTACAATCACGATTGGTAAGGATGGCAAGGTGTTTTTTAACGTAGATGGGCAACACACGCGAGCTGATTTATTAGGAAGAATTGGTGAGCGTTATGGTATCGCCTTTACACCGGAAGAAACCCGCACATTTGCTATTATATCCAGTATAGGAGTTCCCATAGGAAGTCTCAAACAATTCTTGTCGATGAACCCAGAGCAACGCAAAGAGATTGTTCAGCCGGGTATTCCTTGCGATTCAGCTCAAAATGAGTTGGGAGATTGGGTATTACAAACGCGCTTATCTAATCGTAATGTGCGTATTGCAATAAAGGGTGACCGTGATGCAAACTATCCTGTAGTGAAGAAAGTAATTGACACGATGATTGATAAAAAGGTGAACAGATTTAATCTGATCACGAATATGGAAAAGGGTTCGTGATTGCATCTTAATATTGATCAGTTAAAACAATAAACAGAAAAAATTATGGCAGATTTAGGTGGCGGTGGTGGTGGCAAGAAGAAAGGCGGAAAAGTAAGAGCTAAAAGAAGTTCGACAAGAATTGACATGACTCCCATGGTGGATTTGGCTTTCTTGCTCCTTACATTCTTTGTAATGACCACAACTCTTAATAAACCTCAGACCATGGAAATTACCATGCCTGAAAAGCCCAAACCAGGTGATGAAATGCCTGAAATCAATGAAAAAAATGTGATGACGTTGGTGCTTGGCGAGGATGATAAGATATACTGGTACATGGGTATTACCAATCCGGAAGTAGAAGTGAGTAATTTCTCAGCCACAGGCATAAGAAAAATACTCCTTGCAAAAAAGGCAGAAATACCTAAGCTGGTAGTTTTGATCAAGGCAATGGATGAAGCAAAATATAAAAACATGGTTGACATCATGGACGAAATGAATATCAGCACGATGCAACGTTTTGCGTTGGTGGATATCACTCCTACTGATGTTGAACTGGTAAAAGAATCACAACTATGAAAGCTGGAGCAACAACTGTCTCTCAATCATGGGAGGATATAGTATTTGAAAACAGGAATAAGGATTACGGTGCATACATAAACCGGAAATCGTATTCTAAGTCGGTAGTAGTAGCAGCCGGTATAACTTTTTTAGTGTTGATATTTGTTCTGGCATTCCCGGCCATTAAGGAATTTTTCGGTTCGTTCGGGGAAAAGGAAGAAGTGGTAATGAAGAATACAACCGTAGTAAGTTTGGATCAACCACCGCCAATTTCTCCGAATCAACCTCCACCGCCTGATGTCCGTATTCCTCCTCCTGTGAAGACAATTATCAAATTCCTTCCTCCAAAAGTTACGGACAAAGAAGTCGTGGAAGAGGAAGAGATGCCAACGATAGAGGAAATCAAGGACAATGAAACTGGTTCTGTAGATCAAGAAGGAACAGGTGAAGTTATTTTTGAAGAACCTGTAGAAGAGGCGAAAGGCGAAGACCCAAATAAAGTCTTTTTAGTGGTTGAGCAGCCTCCTGAATTTGAAGGAGGTCTGGAGGCAATGTATAAATACCTAAGCAAAAATGTTAAGTACCCGGCCTCTGCAAGGCGAATGAACATCGAAGGATCTGTGTTCGTAGGTTTTGTGGTGGATGCTGATGGTAAAATAAGTGAAGCCTCTATTATAAAAGGCATTAGTGCGGATTGCGATAAGGAAGCTTTACGTGTGGTTCAGGCAATGCCTAAGTGGAGACCTGGAAAGCAAAGCGGACGCCCGGTTAGGGTGAAGTATGTACTGCCTATTAAATACAAGCTTGACTAAGAATTGAATAGTTACGATTCGGAAAGGCATGACTGCTTTCGAAACATTTTTAAAATATTTTGGAGTAGTCATGCCGTTCTGTTACGTGATCATGGGAGGCATAGTGATTGGGCGTTCTGGCAACTTTCTCAAGTTACCTCCATCCTACGCGTTAATATTGGGAAGTACGCTTATTCTCTATGGCATTTTTCGATGCTATCGGGCCTACCAAAGAGCCTTTAAAGACAAGACATGAAGTTACTAGTGAGTTTTATTCTTCCTGCTGTTTTATTTCTGACAGCATGTAAAGATCGTGACAAAAGCGGACTTGTTCTAGACAATACTACTTCCGGCTCGATTAAAATTGCTGTTGATGAGTCCCTTAAACCACTTATAGAAGCTGAGGTAAATGCTTTTGAGGGAGTTTATAAGGACGCGCATATTGAGGCAATTTATACGTCAGAGGCTGACGCAATCAATCTCATGTTAATGGACAGTGCCCGACTGGCTATTGTGACAAGGAAACTTACCTCAGATGAGCAGGGCGTGTTAGACAGAGTCAAAATTCCAGGTCGGCAAATGAGTATTGCAAAAGATGGTGTTGCACTTATTCTTCATAACGAAAATCCCGACACCTTACTTCGATTGGATCACATCCAGGGAATACTTGACGGAACCATTTCAAATTGGAATCAAATCAACCCTAAGTCGCCATCACTTAAAATTGAAGTTGTGTTTGACCATCCTAATTCTGGCATTCTTCGATATCTGCGCGATACGCTAAAAAATATAGCCGCAATTCCACCTAACTGTTTTGCGGTTAACAATAATGAAGCGGTAATCGATTATGTTTCTAAGAAAAGAAATGCCATAGGATTAATTGGGGTTTCCTGGATTAGTGATGACGATGATTCGACAGCTAATAGTTTCTTAAAAGCAGTCAGGGTAGCTGCTCTATTAAATGAATCAGAGTATTATCAGCCTTATCAGGCATATATAGCACAAAAATCGTATTCACTTATCCGCGAGGTCGTCATTATCTCTCGCGAGGCAAGAGCTGGTTTAGGAAGTGGTTTTTTAACATATGTGGCCAGCGACAAGGGTCAGTTGGTTGTCCTTAAAGCTGGATTAGTGCCGGCAACTATGCCCATTCGAATCGTAGAAATCACCTACGATCAAAATTAGCAGCCAAAAAATAAGAAGTGTGTATATTGCGGGAAAATTCGTGGATAGCAGGCTTCTTGAGTTGGTCTGCTATTTGCTAATACTGGAATAATGTAGGATACGTTAAAAAAAGAAGGATTGAGCGTACATTTGAAGCAATTTTAATAACTGTGAAATGAAAATGAGTATTGAATCTATGAAAGGAATTGCCCTTTTATTTCTTGTATTAGCCTCAAGCATTTGTGCAACTGCCCAGGATGCAGAAATTAAACAGGCAGAACGATTGTTAGACAAAGATCAACCAAAAAAGGCTGTAGAAATTCTTAATCAGGCTATTGTTACGTACCCTGAAGCCACTAAGTTGTATTACTATCTGGGCTACATTCAGTTAAAAGCAGGAGAGCAAGGTAAGGCGCTCAAAACTTTCGAAAAGGGAGCATCTCTTAATGAAAAAGATGCTATTAACCAGGCGGGTCTGGGCGCAATTCGTATGTTGGAAAAGAAGCCTACAGAAGCTAAACCGTTTTTTGATAAAGCATTAGCAGTGAGTAAGTCTAAAGATGTTGAAGTACTGAATGCTGTTGCGGAAGCTTACCTCGTAGATGCAAAATATTCTGAAACTGCATTAAAATTATTGGAGAAGTCGAAAGCCTTGAATCCCAATAACCCTAAAACTTTTATGCTGATGGGTGAAGTCTGCACTCGGGGCTGCAAATTCTGTCATGTAAAAACTGGAAACCCCAAAGGAGTATTGGATCCTCTCGAACCCGAAAAAGTTGGCTACTCCATCGCCCAAATGGGGCTCGAGTATGTCGTCATCACTTCGGTGGACCGAGATGATCTTCCCGATCAAGGCGCAGGACACTTCGCCAGCACCGTGCGCACCATTAAAAAATTAGACAATGATGTGATCGTTGAAATTCTAACTCCTGATTTTCGTGGCGAAGACGAGCTGATTAAAACTTTGGCCGACGCAAAACCCGACGTCTTCGCTCACAATGTCGAAACCGTCGAGCGATTGCAAAAACATGTTCGCGACAATCGCGCCAATTACAGACAGTCACTTCATGTTTTGGACCTGGTCAAAAAACATGACCCCACTCGCTTCACCAAAACTTCGATCAT
>JANNQJ010000350.1:0-1774 GCA_031400675.1 Cyclobacteriaceae bacterium | reverse complement strand
AGTACAGGTGAGGAGTGGAAAAATGTAAAGCTGAAGTTATCTACCGCCAATCCAAATCTTGGGGGACTAAAGCCGGAGCTGTATACCTGGTATCTGGATTTTTATCAGCCTGTAGTATATCAGAGTAGAAAAGAAAGCAAGTCAGCACCTGCAATGAATCGTAGTTCAGATTTGGTACCTCCTCAGGAAATGGTTGCTGAAGGTGAAGCATCCTCATTAGCTGAATATGTAACAACCATACAAACTTCTCTTAATACAGAATTTGAAATTGCTCTACCCTATACGGTTGCATCGGCAAGCAAACCAACTTTGGTTGACATCCAAAAATATGATGTGAAGGCCGACTATGTTTATGCAGTTGCACCGAAGCTTGATCAGGATGCATTTTTATTAGCAAAAGCAACGGGTTGGGAGGAGTACAATTTACTTCCAGGTGAAGCCAATATTTTCTTTGAAGGAACTTTTGTTGGAAAGACATTCATCGATCCGAATAACATCAAGGATACACTTTCACTTTCTCTCGGCAGAGACAAAAGGATTGTTGTAAAGCGTGAGAAGTTGAAAGATTTAACATCACGCAAACTCATCGGTGGAAGCCAAAAAGAAAATTATGCATGGGAGATTTCTGTACGAAATACGAAGTCCGAAGCCATTAAGATTGTTGTCGAAGATCAGCTTCCCGTTTCTCAAAATACCCAGATTGAAGTGACCGTATTGGAAACAGGTGTAGCAACTTTCTCAAAAGACACTGGCAAATTGATTTGGAACAGTACGCTCCAACCCAATGAAACACGAAAGCTTACTTACAAATTTGAGGTGAAGTATCCTAAGGACAAACAAGTCATTGGGCTTTAATTGGCATTGGGTGTGTCCTGATGCCAATGACTAATGCTTGCTTTTAATAAGAGAGGCTAACACTCCTTCTTTTAAGGAATAAGAAGAAACTCTGACCTTGTTGAACGAGAAGTTTGCAAACAGGAATTTTATCAGGCAACACGCCACTACAATCATATCTACTCGCATTTCAATCATGCCAGGAATTTGTAATCGTTCTGTTCTATTCTTGATTTTCAGCTCTTCAAATATTTCGTGAAAGGAACTAATAGTTAACGGTGTTTCAGGATTGTCTTGCCACTTAATATTATTCTTTGCGCAATAAATTTCACTGAGTGTATCAAACGTGCCTGAGGAACCAATCAAAACCTGAGGACTATGTTCTGCCATTGCTTTAGATAATGGCTTAAGAGACTGGAGGAAAAAATTATTCAGAGCGTCAATCTCGTCCGGTTGTATAGGATCGTGGTTTTGGTACTTTTCAAGAAGGCGCTGGCCACCAATTTCAAAACTTTGTTTCCAGAAGATTTCTTTTTCATTTCCGATAATGAACTCCACACTGCCTCCACCAATATCTACGATCAGGGATTTTTGATCTATTTTCATTGCCGACCTTACTCCTTCATAAATGTACGTTGCTTCTTCCTCCCCACTGATAATGCGCGTCTCTATCCCTGTTTCTGTTACTATTTTTTGGATAATCTCTGCTCCATTCCTGGCGTTGCGCAAAGCACTGGTTCCAAAGGCCAGGACTTTTTTTACAGAAAGTTTATCTAAGGTTGATTTAAAATTTCGAAGTGCATCCAACGCTCGGGTTGCACCGTCTTCCGTTTCCTGGCGCACCTGCACGATGTTGTCCTGGACGACGAACACCTGCGGCTGGTCGCCGCGCGAGTAGAGCGCCGCCACCGGCACTTCGAGCTTGGGCGACGCGTTGGCC
>JANNQJ010000349.1:0-7869 GCA_031400675.1 Cyclobacteriaceae bacterium | reverse complement strand
CGGTGCATTACGCGCACCCCCGATTTCTCTTATTTAAGACTTACTAAGTCTCTCTGATTTCTCATGTGCTTTTGGAGCCGTGAGCAGCTATTCACTTTTATTTCACAATTATGAAAACAAGTATTGCAAAATACTTTGCATTGATTGCTTTAACTATAACAGTTAATGTACTCCATGCACAAAACATTCTAACAGAACAAGCCGCACTTGACTCGGCCATGAAGTATAGCCCATTGTTAAGATCAGCTGAGCTTCAAGTAAAGCAAAGTAATTTCTTGCGTAAAACAGCTTTCAATCTTCCTAATCCGGAAGTGATAGCTGAGAGTCCAACAGGTACCTTTTACGCAGTGGGTGTCCTGCAATCTGTGGAGTTCCCAACCGTTTACATAAAACAGGGACAGGTTTTGAGGCAACAAGCATTACTTGCAGAGAAGGGAAAAGTATTGACAACTACGGAAGTAAAACGCTTGATCCGGTCGCTTTATCTGAATGCGCAGTACAACCTGCAACTTCGCGATCAGTTAAAATACCAAGACAGTCTCTACAATCAAATACAGCTTTCAGCTAAACGACAGTTTGAGGCTGGTGTGATTGACTACCTCGCCAAGACATTTACCGAATCACAGTACGGAGAAGTCCATAATCAATATACACAATCAGAAAATGCGCTAAGAGCAACATTGCAACAGTTGAAGCTCTATACGGGCATTACTTCAGAGCCAGGTGTCGATCCACTAAATAAACTACCCGCATTGATAATTCAGACCGATGACAGTGCGCTGGCACAAAGTCCGGTAGTTCAATACACCATGCAAAACCAATACGTAAGTCAAAAGCAACTTTCACTGGAACGGAACCGTGCTTTGCCCGGGCTTGTTTTTGGTTACCTAAATCAAGGTGAAAAAGAAACGGAAACATACTATCGCTTTAGAGTCGGCTTTACAGTTCCGCTTTGGTTCTGGCAATACAGTGGCAATATTCAAGCAGCTAAAGCAGGTTTAGAAATATCCGAACAACAAACTATTGCCCAGCAACAACAACTTACGGCCGATTTGCAAACTGGCGTTAGCGAATACACTTCAGCGCAACAAGCATTGATATATTATGAAACCAACGGACTTCGTCAGGCAGATGACATTATCAATGCTGCAAAACGTTTTTTTGAAAGCGGGCAAACAGATAACATCACATACATCCGCAACATCAATGACGCTTATGCAATCAAGAGAACGTACCTCGAAACACTTAGAAATTATAACCAGAGCATTATCAACATTAACTATATAACTGGAGATTTATGAAAACACTGAATCTTTCATTAGCAGGTTTGCTGCTTACTATTTGCTTCCTGCTTCCTTCTTTTAGCCAGGCCAGTGGTGGGGACGACCATACGCACGGTGATGCAAAAAAGGGAACACCAACCGGTAAGAAGTATTTCTCTATAGAAGCTTTTTCTGAAAACCATGAATTGCTTTTACGTTACGCACCAATTCATCCGGGTGAAGAGGTTATACTACAATTATTCATCAGTAACTATCTAACCAATCAACCGATGGATAGTGTAACGCTCCAACTTTCTTCTCCACAGGACGGAAAATTAAAGTTTACCGTAACACGAATGGATAAAGGAAACTATGAGATCAAAACAACTTTCCCATTAGCGAAATCCTATAATATTACTGTCGCTTTTACCAGTGCCTTAGGTCCCGATTTGATTCTGTTACAAAACATTGAAGTGGGAAAGGAGTTGCCGGCAGAAGAAAATACAATAAGCACTTCCTGGTTTACGAATACTCCCATTGTATTTGTTGGAGGTTTGGGGATAGGGCTTTTCATCATGTTTCTACTGATGCGTTTCTCGAACAAACGGGTAAAGGCAGCTACGATGATCACTATCCTATTGTTACCTACGACAACAGGCCAATGGGCCATAGCGCATGATGGCCATGATGGAGCGGATAAAAAGGGCAACAATTTCTCAAACGAATTTGAAGTGCCGAAGGAGACACAATTTCTTTTTGAAGTGATTACCCAGCCTGTACGAGCGGGAGCGTTTACGGAAACAACAAAACTCTACGGAACTGTATTGCCATCTTCAACTGGACAAGCCATAGTGCAGAGCCCTCAAACGGGCAAGATCATTTCCTTGCAAGTAAGCGTAGGTCAGAAGGTTTCTAAAGGCCAATTGCTCGCTTCTGTTGAACCTTCACTTGATGCCGGAAATGCAGTGAGTTTTCTCGCTGAGCGAAACAACGTAGAGGCCGAACTGGAAGCGGCTAAAAAAGAATACGAACGCTTTAAATCAATTGAGGACATCGCTGCTAAACGTGATTTATCCGAAGCAGAAGCCCGCTATAAAAAAGCAGTTGAGAACAAGAAACTTTACGAGCGCCTGGCAAACGGTCAATCCGATAATGCACGAGCTATCTTCCTTCGCTCTCCCATTGCGGGAATTGTGAGCAACTTCATACTAACGATTGGGTCCAGTATAAATGCCGGTGAAACACTGCTTACGATCACCAATCTGGATAAAGTATATGTAGAGGCTCAGGTTTTTGATAAAGACGCAGCCAAAGTAAATGCAGGCAAAAGCTTTGAAGTTGATTGCGTAACAAATGACATCCACAAAACTGCAGAGGTAAAACTATTGGCTCCAGCCCAAACGATAAATCCCACCAATCAAACACAACGAGTCATCTTCGAAATGAATAACCAGGACGGTGAATTTAAGATTGGTGAGTTTGTGTATGTAAATGTTTATGCGCCTCAGTCTTCCCGTGAGATCTCCATGTCAAACAGTGCGATAAGTGAAATCAATGGAAAGCCGGTAGTATTTATAAAAGATGCCGCTGAGAAATACAGTGTATCCTATGTCTCGCTTGGCCACAACAATGGAAGTAGCACAGTGATTATAAAAGGAGTTGAAGAAAATGAACGCGTTGTAACTAACGCGACCTATCAATTGAAAATGATCTACTTAAATCAGTAAATTTTAAAACCAATGAATATGAAAACAATAATCAAAAACATGGCCTTTGCACTTTTCGCAGGAGTTGCATCGGTTGCAGTTACATCCTGTGGTAACAAACCATCCGATCATGCTGAGGCAGATCACGATCATGCAGCAGGTGACCATGAACACACCTACGCATGTTCAATGCACCCGGAAGTAACAGGTAAGGAAGGTGAAGAGTGCTCTAAGTGCGGAATGAAATTGGAATTAGTAAGTGATGAGAAAGCCGCGAACACCAATTCGTACTTCATGGCATTCAAGGCTATCCCAGCTGTTGAAGCAGGTAAAGCTTCTTTACTGTCATTCACACCTTCTATCAAAGGAAACGAAAGTGAAATGGTGCCGCTGGATATTCAGCACGATAAAAAATTACACTTAATTGTAGTGAGTAAAGACCTCTCATACTTCGATCATATCCATCCAGAGTTTCAGGCAAGTGGCTCGTATGATATTAAAGTCTTGGCTAAAGGAGAAAACTTCACCAATGGAAAGTTTCACAATGAAACCAAGTTCGATCAAGGTGGAGACTATGTTCTGTTTGCAGATTACGTGCCAAGCGGTGCAAACCATCAGCTAGAAAGAATCGAGTTGAATGTTTCAGGAACTCCATACAAAGTTCAAAAGTACACATCTGCGAAAACAGTAAGCATGACAGATGGTTATGAAGTTTCGTTAGTGCCGGAGGGTGGTAAATTCTTTAGCGAAGGAACATCACACATCTCTGGCATAATTAAAAAAGATGGTAAAGAAGTTCCTGCCGATTCATTTGAAAACTACTTAGCTGCGAAAGCCCATGTGGTGGTGATCAGTGAAGACAGCCAGAATTATTTGCACGTTCATCCGGAAGTAGTTGACGGAAGACTTGATTTACACACAACCTTTGGTAAGGCAGGAATATTTAGGGGCTGGCTGCAGTTTCAAACAAATGGTCAAGTACATACGGCTGATTTCGTGATTAACGTGGAAGAAGGTAATGCACCAGAAAGCAAACATGCAGAAGGAGCGGAGCATGCGCACTAATTTCATAACATAAGAGATAATGAAATCATGTTGTAATACAGGTAACGAGAGGCAAGACAGTCAGCTAAGGAAATACCTTAACTAGTTTGTCTTTGCCCTTGTTGTTGGTGTTCTCGTGGTTGTTTCAATGCAAACATTTTAACCATGGCGAAACATCAGCAATACACTTGTCCAATGCACCCCGAAGTAATAAGGGATGAGCCTGGCAAATGTCCAAAATGTGGAATGAACTTAGTGTCGTTTAAAAAATCAGATCTAAGCTTGACGGGAACACATCAAAGTCATACTCAAGTTCATCAGGCACCAACCAACACGGGCAAAGAGGAGGGTGAATATTATTGTCCCATGTTATGTGAAGGCGATAAAAAATATTCAAAGCCAGGTAATTGCCCTGTCTGCGGAATGCATTTAGTAAAAGAGCAGAAATTGAAAGCGAGCAGTATTGAATACACTTGCCCGATGCATCCTGAAATAGTTCGAAGCAAGCCTGGAGCTTGCCCAATCTGTGGTATGGATTTAGTGCCCAAGGTCGCTCAAAAGGACAATCAAGAAGAAGAAGCTGCTTATAGGTCAATGCTAAAAAGGTTTTGGATAGCTACTGCCTTTACGGTTCCTGTGTTTCTGATTACCATGGGGGAAATGTTGGGATTACACCTTTCGCAAATCGCTACTAAAACTACATGGGGCTGGATTCAATTTGTTTTGTCAACGCCCGTGCTATTTTACTGTAGTGCAGATTTTTTTATTCGAGGCTATCAATCTGTAATCCGTTGGTCACCGAATATGTGGACGCTGGTTTCACTTGGAACAGGTGCAGCTTACCTTTTCAGCATTGTAGCACTTGTGTTCCCCGATGTTTTTCCAGATCAGTTTAAGATGGATGGTGCGGTGCATCTTTATTTTGAAGCAGCAACAGTAATATTATCACTCATATTATTAGGTCAGGTTTTGGAGCTGAAAGCACGTGGCCAAACCAATAGTGCAATTCGCGCCCTCTTAAATTTAGTGCCACCGGAAGCGACAGTTATCAGAAACGGGCAGGAGCAAAACATTCCTTTAGAACAGGTAGTATTAAATGACATTCTTAAAATTAAACCGGGCGAAAAAATTCCGGTAGATGGCGAGGTAGTAAAAGGCCATAGCGCAGTGGATGAATCCATGATTACAGGTGAGCCCCTTGCTGTTGAGAAAAATGAAGGTGATAAAGTAACAGGCGGCACTGTAAACGGAACCGGAAGCTTTGAAATGAAAGCTCAAAAGGTTGGAGCTGATACGTTGCTTGCGCAGATCATTGACATGGTGAATAAAGCAAGCCGCTCAAAGGCTCCTATTCAAAATTTAGCGGATAAGATTTCAGGATATTTTGTGCCAGCAGTTGTAGTGATATCAATTTTGGCTTTTGTTGCGTGGGCAATTTGGGGGCCCGATCCTGCCATGGTATTCGCTTTCGCCAATGCAGTAACGGTTCTAATCATTGCCTGTCCTTGTGCTTTGGGCTTGGCAACTCCCATGTCGATTATGGTAGGTACAGGACGCGGGGCTACGTTTGGTGTTCTCATAAAGGAAGCCAAAGTGATGGAAGAAATGAAGAAGGTAAATGTTTTGGTGATTGATAAGACTGGAACTATTACAGAAGGCAAACCTTCTCTCAAATCAGTAAAAGCATTCAATGGTTCAATAAGTGAGGATGAAATTCTAAGAAATGCCGCATCACTCGAATCCAGTAGCGAACACCCATTGGCTGAAGCAATCGTAAAAGCTGCAAAAGCGAAAAACCTTGCGTTAAGTGAAGTCAAAAATTTTGAATCCATTACAGGTCATGGAATTGTTGGAAATATTGAAGCTAAGAGAATAGCTATCGGTAATGCCAAACTGATAAGTTCTCAAGGGCTAGTTCAGGATGAATCAAATCTTAAGGAGGTAGAAATAAGACAATCTAAAGGTGAAACGGTAATGTATGTGGTCATTGACAACCAACTGGCCGGATATATTAGTGTTTCCGACCCGATAAAGAAAAATTCAAAGAGTGCAATTCAGGAGTTGCAACAGCAAGGATTAACAGTGATTATGCTCACAGGCGATAATAAGAATACCGCCAAAGGCGTAGCAGAAGAATTAGGGCTGGACGGATACGAGGCAGACTACTTGCCTGCTGACAAATTAAACAAAGTAAAAGAACTTCAACAAAATGGAAAGATCGTAGCCATGGCTGGTGATGGCATTAATGACGCACCCGCATTAGCTCAGGCTAATGTAGGTATTGCGATGGGTACAGGAACGGATGCGGCCATTCAAAGTGCGGGCTTCACGTTGGTGAAAGGCGATCTTTTAGGAATTATCCGAGCAAGAAAACTAAGCACGGCAGTGATGAGCAACATCAAACAGAATTTGTTTTTTGCTTTCATCTATAATGTCATAGGAATTCCCATCGCAGCAGGTGTACTGTATCCCTTTTTTGGAATACTGCTCAGCCCTATGCTGGCAGCGCTGGCCATGAGTTTAAGTTCAGTCTCAGTTATTCTAAATAGCCTGAGGCTGCGGGCAAAAACCATTTAAATTATTTGAATACAATCAATCTGGCGTTTGATCCATGAAAAGAAATCGAAACTACTACATTCGTAAAACCCATCGCTACTTAGGCGTTATAATTGGCATTCAGTTTTTACTCTGGACAATCGGTGGACTTTATTTCAGTTGGAATAATATTGACAATGTGCATGGCGATCACCTTCGCAAGTCCATTTCATTTTTACGTGCCGACTTACAAGTGGCATCACCGACAATTGCATTGCAAGCCCTGAGTAATGAAAGACCAGTAGATTCCATTCACTCTATTCATCTTATCCGTGTGTTAGATAGACCTGTCTATCAAATTCAATACTTCAAAGGTCATGCGGGTGAAGGCGACCACCACCACGTTCACTTTGCACTAGCAGACGCAACTACAGGCGCATTACGTTCGCCACTCAGCAAGGAAGAAGCAGTGGCAATTGCACATGAACAGATTATCAGCAATGCTAAAATCAAAACCGTAGAATATTTAGAAAAAGTTGGCAAACACAGTGAATATCGGGAACGCCCGCTCCCTGCTTATGCCATTTCATTTGATGAACCTGCTTGCACTATATATGTGGCAGCGGAAACAGGTACTTACCAAACCATACGTCACAATCAGTGGAGAGCATTTGATTTTTTATGGATGCTGCACACCATGGACTATGAAGGCCGCGATAATTTTGGAAACATAGCGCTGCGTGCTTTCTCGATCTTTGGTTTATTCACTGTCTGCTCAGGCTTTCTGTTATTCTTTGTCTCTTCGTCTTGGTTTGGCAATAAAAAGAAAACTCAAACTTCAACCTCAAATTCATTTTAATATGAAAAACGCATTCGTCATCGTTAGTATTATTTGCGCTGTTATTATTAGCAGTTGCAATCAAAGACAGGATACAAAGACAACTTCACAAACCTCCCAAACGAAAAAAGCCGAAGCTGTAACGATCCAACCACAAGTTGAATCCGACACACTCAAGGGCAGTCTGAAAGCACGCGCATTAAACAATATTAATGGTGTAAATGTTACAGTCTCTTATCATAGCCCTGCCGTTCGTGGACGGATTGTATGGGGCGGACTGGTTCCCTATGACAAAGTATGGGTGAGTGGTGCCCACATGGCAACTGCACTTGAAATTGATGAGTCAATACGTTACGATGGAAAAGAAATACCCGCGGGGAAGTATTCATTGTTTACTATTCCGGGAAAGGAGACCAGGACAGTAATTAATAATAAGAACTGGAGGCAGCAATAAACGGACGAGTACGATGAGAAAGACGACCTC
>JANNQJ010000348.1:0-11125 GCA_031400675.1 Cyclobacteriaceae bacterium | reverse complement strand
AAAAGGAAGGTGAGACCGGAGACCTGTATGTTACCTATGATGTAAAATTACCTACTAAGCTTACCGAACAACAAAAAGTTCTCTTTACAGAATTATCAAAAACGTAACCACTCTTTTTTATGCAATCAGAAGATATGATACTCGCCAGTGAATTTTGCATTCACCATAATATTGAGTTGTCTCTGATTTATTCCTTGCATGAATCGGGGCTTGTAGAGATCACTGAGATTGAAGAAAAGACGTTTGTACCAGCAAGTCAGTTAATTCAACTGGAAAAACTAGTGCGCTTGCATGATGAAATGGATATTAATCTTGAGGGTATTGAAGCAATTTCCTATCTATTGCAACGCATTAATGAAATGCAACAACATATTCAATCGCTTACGAGCAAGTTGAGAGCGTACGAAAATGAATGATTGGAGCATAATTCCACTAATAAGGAAAATATGAAAACTGAGAATCTATTTTTATCAGCCCTGGCAATTTTATTGATGGCGGCAGTGGCGTCATGTAAAAGTGATAACGAAACTACTAGCCCAATAATGGAAACTATTTCAGAATCGGTTTACGCTTCGGGTGCGGTTAAAAGTAAAAATCAGTATCAGGTCTATTCAACCACCAATGGATTGATCGGAGAAATTTTAGTGAACGAAGCCGATGTGCTGAAAAAAGGTGATGCGTTGATGCGTATCGTAAATGAGACATCCAAACTAAATAACGATAACGCAAAGCTAACGGCTGATTACAACGACTTATCTGCTAACCAGGATAAACTTTTGGAAGCAACCGCCTCGATTGAACTTTCGCGGAATAAACTAAAAAACGATTCATTGCTTTTAGAACGCCAACGCAACTTATGGGCGCAAAAAGTAGGCACTCAGGTAGAATTGGAGCAACGTGAATTAGCATATAAAACCTCCCTGACGAATTATGAATCAGCAAACCTTACCTATCGAAATTTAAAAAAGCAGCTTGAATTTCTTTCTAATCAATCAAAAACAAATTTAAAAATAAGTACTGTGTTAAAAAGCGATTATGTAATTAAAGCTGAAGCAAATGGAAAGGTATATAAAATTTTAAAGGAGAAAGGAGAATTTGTTACTACACAAAACCCGGTGGCCATTATGGGCGATGTCAACGAGTTTCTACTTGAACTAAAGGTAGATGAGTACGATGTTGCGCGTATTTCTGAAAATCAAAAAATAGTGCTCTCGATGGACAGTTATAAAGGTGAGGTTTTCGAAGCACGTGTATTAAACGTTGAGCCACTGATGAATGAACAGTCTCGTTCATTTACTGTCAATGCCGTATTTGTAACAAAACCTTCTGTACTCTATCCTAACTTATCGGTAGAGGCTAATATTATTATTCAATCAAAACAAAAAGCACTGACTATTCCGAGAAGTTATTTGATAGGTGATTCTCTGGTGATCGTAAACAAAGATGAAAAAAGGAAGGTAGTAATTGGGTTGAAAGATTACCAAAAGGTGGAAATAAAAAGTGGGTTGACAGTTAAAGACATCATCTACAAACCCAACCTATGAATTTCCGATTGATCATACGAATTGCAAAATCACTTTTACTGGCGCGGTGGAAACAAACGTTGATAGCGGCTATTGGCGTTACATTCAGCATCACCATGTTTATTGCGCTACTCAGCTTTATGACAGGCCTGAATGATTTGTTGGATGGGCTGATCTTAAATCGTACGGCACATATCCGGTTATTCAACGAGATAAAACCAAATCAGCATCAACCGATCAATTCTGTACAGGAGTTTAGCGATAGTTATAACTTCATCCGCTCCATCAAATCCGGAAGCAGCCGGCAAGCCATTTACAATAGTGGTGCCATTATTCAAGCCTTAAAAAATGATAAAAGGGTAATCGGCATAGCCCCAAAAATTACTGCCCAGGTTTTTTTTAACGATGGAGGTATCGATATCACGGGAGTAGTGAATGGTATTGATGTACAAGCAGAAAGTAATTTTTTCCATTTCAGCGATTATATAACAGAAGGTAATTCGCTTGATCTACAAACTATTTCCAATAGCATCATTTTAGGAAAAGGACTAGCGGATAAATTATTGGTGAGCATTGGTGATGTTGTGCAGGTAACCACCGTTAAAGAGCAGAGCTTCTCTTTAAAAGTAGTGGGGTTCTTTCAGTCAGGCTTGCTGGAACTTGACAAAGTGCAGAGCTATACCTCTATTGTTACCGCACAAAAAATAGTAGGAAAACCAAACGACTACATAACGGATATTCAAATTAAGTTGACGAATATGGCAACCGCTCCAGACTTGGCCAAAGAATACGCCCAGCTGTTTCAAGTCGATGCCGAAGATATACAGACTGCCAACTCACAATTTGAAACCGGCTCTTCCGTTCGATCGCTCATTTCCTACGCAGTGGGGATTACTTTATTGGTGGTGGCAGGGTTCGGAATCTACAATATTTTAAACATGATGATTTTTGAAAAGATGGATTCTATTGCCATTCTAAAAGCCACGGGATTTTCCGGTACTGATGTAAAACATATTTTTATGGTAATCGCGTTAAGCATTGGTTTATTCGGTGGTGTGCTGGGTCTTGGTTTTGGCTTTTTACTTTCTTTCACCATCGATCAGATACCCTTCAACACAGCATCGCTTCCTACAATTAAAACATATCCGATCAACTATAACCCGACCTTTTATTTTATAGGTACTTCCTTTTCACTCGCTACCACCTACTTGGCAGGTTGGGCACCGGCACGAAAGGCTAGCCGGGTAGATCCAGTCGTCATCATTCGCGGTAAATAACATGGACAATAACTTAGTAGTAGAAGCCGCGCACATTAATAAAAGCTTTCACGATCCTGTATCGATACAAGTATTGAAAGATGTTTCATTCTCTATTACCAAAGGAGAATTTGTTTCCATCATCGGCAAATCGGGTTGTGGTAAATCTACGTTGTTGTATATACTATCTACCATGGATACCGACTATGAAGGAGAGTTAAAAATAATGGGTGAAGTGATGCGTGGCAAAACAGAAACACAATTGGCACGCGTGCGAAATGAAAAAATCGGATTTGTTTTCCAGTTTCATTACTTATTAAATGAATTTAGTGCGTTAGAAAATGTAATGCTGCCCGGTTTAAAATTGGCAATTCACCCTGAAGAAGAAATTCGGCAGCATGCCATGAAGCGACTCAAACGATTGGACATTCAAGGATTAGCAAATAAAAAAGCAAATCAATTATCGGGTGGAGAAAAGCAACGCGTGGCCATCGCCCGTGCATTAATCAATGACCCTAACATCATTATGGCAGATGAGCCTACTGGCAACTTAGATAAAAAGAACGGTGAAATTGTATTCAACATTTTTAAAGAACTGGCAGAAGTCGATAAGCAATCGCTCCTAATTGTTACACACGATACTGAATTTGCCAAGCGCACCCATCGCATTATAGAGATGGAAGATGGTAACATCATTAAACAATAGTTATACTTAAACATGCACAATGCTAACGAGCTGCATTGTTGCAAAAATCAACAACTCATTGTCATGGATTCATCTTTGTTCTATTCATATAATTCCCATATTAATTTAATTAGATCCAATTGTTAAGTTTATAATTCAATAAAGTGAGAAACGGGATAAAAGATGTGTAGAGCAGTCACCCTGCATTTAAAATATACTCTTAATTAGCCTCCTTATAAATAGCATTCATGGCATGGAAATTTCACTGAAAGAATAATATGAAAAATATACTCATTATTAACGGTCATCCTGATAAAGAGAGCTTTTGTTCTGCATTAGCGGAAAGTTATAAAAAGGGAGCTACCGCTGCGGGTGCAACGTGTAAACTTATCCATCTCATCGACTTAGATTTTAATCCCATACTCACTTATGGCTATAGAAAAATATCCGTACTGGAGCCAGATTTAATAAATGCACAACAGGATATACTAGATGCCGATCACCTTGTATTTGTTTATCCCACCTGGTGGGGAACCTACCCAGCCCTATTAAAAGGGTTTTTTGATCGGGTCTTTCTACCAGGTTTTGCTTTTAAGTACCACAAGAATGATCCCTTCTGGGATAAATTACTCAAAGGAAAAACCGCCCGGGTAATTGTAACAATGGATTCTCCTAAGTGGTACAATTTTTTTGTTTACCGAAGTCCGGGGCACAATTCGATGAAGAGAGCCATCTTAGAGTTTTGTGGAATAAAGCCGGTTAAGATCACATCGTTTGCGCCCATAAAATCATCTAACGATAAAAAGAGAAAACAATGGATTGCAGAAATCGAAAAGTTAGGACAAAGGGAAGCCTAATCGACAAAACCTTATGAACCCGAAGCCAATTAGGAATGTCCTCCTCATTTTATTAGGATTACTCGGAACAGGAGCAATCTTTGGAGGCGGTGTATTAATAATCTCTCCATCAGGAGAACTATTCGGAATGCCATTATCGATGCTGGAAAACTCTCCGTTCGGCAATTTTTTGTTTCCTGGAATTATCTTATTCAGCGTGCTGGGCGTAATGCCTTGTTGGATTGTGTGGGCTTTGATAAAGAGACCAGAAAATAAAATAGTTGAATCGTTGAATTTCTTTACCGATATGTATTGGGCCTGGTCCTACTCTATCTATATAGCCTTTGCACTCATTATATGGATACAGATTGAAATGTCGTTTGTGCAGTCTGTCCACTGGTCGCATACGCTTTATATGGTTTGGGCTATTGCAATACTATTTTTTGCCTTACTGCCACCTGTTAGAAAACTATACAAAAAATGATTTACACAAATGAAAGAAGGTTACACAATCCCCGAGCAAACAAGAATAGGCCACGTACATTTAAAAGTAGCCAACCTGGAACGTTCCCTTAAATTCTATCGTGATTTACTGGGTTTTGAACTGACTACCCTGTACGGAAACCAAGCTGCCTTTATTTCGGCAGGCGGCTACCATCATCATATAGGTTTAAATACATGGCAGAGCAAAGATGCCCCACCAGCATCGCATTACGGAGTTGGCTTATATCACACGGCTATTGTTTATCCATCAAGAAAGGATTTAGCTGTTATTTACGACAGATTATTAAAGGCTCAGTATCCACTAACAGGAGCAAGCGACCACGGAGTTTCTGAGGCTATTTATTTGAATGACCCGGACAATAATGGTGTAGAGCTATATTGGGATAGGCCTAAAGAACGATGGACTTACAAGCCTGATGGCTCACTAGAAATGTTTACGCACCCATTGGATCTGGATGATTTGTTGGTGGAAATAAAAAATACTTAATGAAAAAACGTATGATTGTTTTGCTTTCAATTTTGGGATTTCTCCTAATCGTATTCATTACTGGGAAAATAAATTTTTCCATAAAGTTTAATAAGCAAGTAGAGGAGCTATTCGCACAATCAAAATTTATCTCAAACAAAACTTTTCGTTACGAACAACTATATGGTTTGCCCGAACCCGTGCAACGGTATTTTAAACAGGTCCTAAAAGAAGGCCAGCCCTACATTAGTTACGCGCGACTCACACACGATGGACAATTTAAAACAGGACTGGATAAAAAGTGGGCTGACATTAAAGGAGAACAATACTTTAGTACAGAGAAGCCCGGCTACATCTGGAAAGGTTCTAACGCATTGGTCACGGCTCGTGATATGTATATCGCTGATAAAGGACGATTGATCGTTACCCTTCTATCGCTCGTTAATGTAGTAGATGGACAAGGAGAAGAGTTTAATGAAGGAGAGTTTCAACGATGGCTTGCTGAAGCTGTTTGGTTTCCTACGAATTTACTGCCATCGGAAAGATTACAATGGTCAGCAATTGATACTAATACTGCGAAACTAATTTTTAACTACAACGAATTGTCCGTCACTTTTTTGGTAACTATTAATAGCATTGGAGAAATAACGCTAATGCAAACCAATCGATTTATGGAGAAAGGCAAAAAAGAAGTATGGATCGGTAAAATGTCTGATTATAAAGAGATGAAAAGAATCTTAGTACCCACCAAAATTGAAGCGATTTGGAAATTGGAAAAAGGAGAACATAGTTACGTTAAGTTTAACGTGAAAAAGTTGGAGTATGATAAGCCACAACAGTTTTAATAATTAAAAATCCGATGAGTAAGATTCTGCTATAGCATGGCTGTCAATCATTTTAACATACAAGGTTTAACAGACGCGCAAGTGCTTACTTCACGTGTGAAGTATGGATACAATCGGTTGGCATACAAAAAGGAAAATGGGTTTTTAGATGCTATCAAGAGTTTGGCAAAAGAGCCAATGGTTATTCTCTTGTTGGTGGCTTCTGCTATCTACTTCATAAGCGGAAATACAGGAGATGGAATTTTTCTTGGTTGCGCGATTGTGTTAGTCGCCACTATATCTTTGTATCAAGATTCCAGAAGCCGCAATGCGTTGGAGAGATTGAAAGACTTTGCACAGCCCGTATGCAAAGTCATTCGGAATGGTAACGTGCTCGAAATAAAAAGTGAAGGGTTAGTGGTGGGCGATAGTCTGATGGTGGAAGAAGGTAATTCCATTGCAGCCGATGGAATCATCGTTCACTCCAACGATTTTTCAGTAAACGAATCCATTCTTACGGGCGAATCGCTGTCCGTTTACAAAGATCAATCAAAAGAAGATAATGTAATTTATCTGGGCACAACGGTAGCCAGTGGTTTGGCCATTGCCACCATCAGCGCTATTGGCAACGAAACCAAGCTTGGTAAAATCGGTAAAAGTTTAGAAAACATAAAAGAGGAAAAGACACCCTTAGAATTACAAATCGGAAATTTTGTAAAAAAGATGGTGTTGGTAGGTACTGTTGTTTTCATTATCGTATGGGTCATCAACTATTTCCAATCCCATAATGTATTGGATAGTTTACTGAAGTCTCTTACGCTTGCCATGAGTATTTTACCGGAAGAAATCCCGGTCGCGTTAACCACCTTTATGGCGCTGGGTGCATGGCGATTAATGAAAATGGGAATTGTGGTGAAGCAAATGAAAACCGTGGAAACATTGGGAAGCGCAACGGTAATCTGCACGGATAAGACTGGAACGATTACCGAAAACAAAATGAGTCTGGCAAAACTTTTTGCGTTGGCCACGCAAACTATTTCGGATGCTGAGAATGTAGTGGGTGACGGTGAAAAAGAAATCGTACACCTGGCCATGTGGGCGAGCGAGCCCATTCCGTTCGATCCAATGGAAGTAGCCTTGCACAATGCCTACGCAAAACTAACATCTAATGACGAGCGGCCGCACTACAAAATGGTGCATGAATATCCGTTGGGAGGAAAGCCTCCAATGATGACGCATATCTTTGAAAACAATTCAGGTATGCGAATTATTGCCGCTAAAGGAGCACCTGAAGCCTTGATGAATGTTTCTAATCTTACAACAGAGGAAAAACAACAAATAGAAACTGCCATTAAAACACTGGCAGCAGATGGCTATCGCGTATTAGGCGTAGGTGAGGCAAATTTAAATGGCAATAACTATCCGGCAACTCAGCAGGAATTTCAATTTAAGTTCAAAGGGCTTGTTGCTTTCTATGATCCGCCAAAGAAAAACATTCAATCAGTGTTAGAAAATTTCTATAAGGCTGGCATCACGGTAAAAATTGTGACAGGCGACAATGCCGCTACTACCACCGCCATTGCCAAACAAGTTGGATTTAAGGGTTACGAAAAAAGTATTTCGGGAGACGAACTCATAAAATTGTCGGACACTGAATTGCAAAAAGTAGTGCTTGATACAAATGTATTCACCAGAATGTTTCCCGATGCGAAACTAAAAATTATCAATGCACTAAAAGCAAAATCACAAATCGTGGCCATGACGGGTGATGGCGTAAACGATGGCCCGGCCCTTAAAGCTGCTCACATTGGCATTGCCATGGGTAAGAAAGGAACAGAGATTGCCAAACAGGCTGCATCCCTGATTCTATTGGAAGATGATCTGTCGAAAATGGTTGATGCTGTAGCAATGGGCAGAAAAATTTATACCAATCTAAAAAAAGCAATTCAATACATCATATCCATTCACATACCCATTATTCTGACGGTATTTATTCCTTTGGCTTTGGGATGGTTGTACCCCAATATCTTTTCACCCATACACATTATATTTTTAGAATTGATCATGGGGCCTACGTGCTCCATCATTTATGAAAACGAACCGATGGAAGAAAACTTAATGTTGCTAAAACCTCGTCCGTTAACAACTACCTTTTTCAATTTGAAAGAACTGACTACAAGCATTATTCAAGGATTAGTGATTACGGTCGGAACATTAATCACATATCAATATGCCTTGTCTCAAGGTTTAAACGAATCGCTTACCCGGACAATGGTTTTCGCTGTTTTGATAAGTGCAAATGTATTTCTGACGTTAGTCAATCGCTCATTCTACTATTCCATCCTCTCAACCATGAAGTATAAAAACAATTTAGTGTTGATTGTTATCAGCATCACGTTAGTGCTTACTGGTTTACTGATCTACGTAAAACCCATAGCCGAATTCTTCGGATTTGAATCCCTGAGCGGGTTTCAACTTTGCCTTTGCATGGGTGTAGGGTTCCTATCGGTGATTTGGTTTGAGATCGTAAAATGGAGAAAGAGGATAGTACATAAAAAATAGCTAGCCTTGAAAAACACTAAATGACAAAAGTAATGCAACGAATTCTAGTAACAGGAGCTACTGGAAATGTTGGTATGGAAGTAATCAAATCCCTATGCGCTCTCAACGCTCAACTAGAGATTGTTGCGGGCGTACGAGATATTGAGGAAGACAAGCAAAAGTTATTGCCTTACAAAGTAAGTCTCAAAAAATTTGACTTTACAGACATCACCACGTACAGTCCTGCATTAGAGAATTGTCAGATACTATTTTTATTAAGGCCACCACAAATTTCTGATACAGAGACATATTTTAAACCCCTTATCAATTTTGCTAAACAGGGTGGTATTCAGCACATCGTATTTTTGTCGGTACAAGGTGTTGAAAAAAGTTCTATCATTCCGCACCATAAAATAGAGAAGTTGATCGTAGAAAGTAAAATTCCTTACACTTTCTTACGCCCCGCTTACTTCATGCAAAATTTCACAACAACACTTCGTAAAGACTTGCTTGCTAAAAAATTAATTTTCCTTCCGGCCGGAAATGCCAAATTTACACTTGTCGATGTTCGCAATGTGGGAGAGGTAGCAGCAAGAATCATTGTTGATACCGAAAAGCATGTCAATCAATCCTATGAATTAACGTGTAAGGAAAAATTGACTTTTAAAGAAATGGCAGAGAAGTTAAGCAGCGGTTTGGGAATACCCATTAAATATGAATCGCCCAATCTTCTACATTTCTACCTAACCAAGCGCAAAGAGAAAGTACCAGCCATGTTTATCCTCGTGATGATAATGCTTCATTATTTTCCCCGATTTCAAAAAGAACCTGCTATCACAATGTGCGTAGAGGAAATTACGGGTGAGCCCTCCACAACATTTGATCAATTTGTAGCTGACCATAAAACCAATCTCCTAAAGTAATATCTTATAATAGTCACTTCACATAGCCTCGTCAACTTCAGTACAGTATTTCTTAACGATAAGGTAATTGCAACTTCATCGTATTAAACTTCCGTTTTATTACATTTTGAAAACTGATTGACAAGATAAGATGAAGTTCTATTTTATTGGCTTGATAGTTCTTCTGTTCTCGTGTTCGGAGGATAACAAGACCATAAAAATAAAAGGCTCTGATACCGAAGTAAACCTGGCTGTTCAGCTTGCAGAAAATTTTCATACCATAAATTCAGAGGTTTTTGTTTCGATTTCTGGCGGGGGATCAGGACTAGGAATTGCATCATTACTCAACGGCACTGCCGACATCGCCAATTCTTCCAGGCGTATTACGCATCAGGAAATCGAATTGTTGGAAGAAAAAGGGTCGCAAATTGATTCCTTTATTTTCGCACTGGATGCGATTGCATTTGTCGTGGCGGAAGAACTTCCGATTGATTCTATTAACGCAGCAGATCTGGCGAGTATATTAAACGGGAAGTATACCAACTGGTCATCCCTGACAATGAAAAATATACCCATCAATATTTATGGCAGACAAAGTAATTCCGGCACGCATGATTTTATCAAAACTAAACTGGGTATAGAATTTACTCCGTACGCGAAGCAAATGAATGGCAATGCCCAAATACTGGAAGCCATCAAAGCAGACCATTCAGGAATAGGCTATGTGGGTGCAGGATATATTGCTCAGGGCAGTAATAAAGGAATAAAAATACTTCCAATCTATTCCGACAATAAAGAAAAAGCCATTTCGCCTTTAGACGCATCCATGATTGCTGCCGGAAAATACTTTTTTCAGCGACCCTTGTTTCAATATTATATGTCTTCCTCATACAATAAAATTAAGCCATTTCTGGATTTCGAAAAAAGCGATGCAGGCCAAAAAATCATTCAAGCATCGGGATATTATCCTGTCGAAGAATTACCATGAGTATAAAAAAACGAGAGAATACCGATTGGTTTTTAAAGCAGGTTTTTAAAGCCACAGGTTTGCTTACCATCGGGCTGCTTGGTGGCATATTTTTGATGTTGCTGTACAACAGTATGGCGTTCTTCTTCGAAATTAAACCAATTGATTTTTTTACAGGTTCGCAATGGGATCCCGGTAGCGCACCAAGCAAATACAGCATTGCGCCTTTATTGGTAAGCACTGGGTTGGTAACATTAGGTGCTATGCTGATAGCCGTTCCGCTTGGAATATTTTCGGCCGCTTTTTTAGCTGAACTCGCTCATCCAAAATTAAAAGCAATTTAAAAAACATTTATATTATTGGGGTAATGGGTATGGCCTCTTTTACTGATGATAACAATGTAGTAAAAAATGAATTCAGTAATTTAAGAAAAATATTTGATGCCCATAAAGGCAAATTTGAAAGAAAAATAAAAGCTGTTGATTTGTTTAAAGAAATCTATAAAATAGACAGAATAACGGCTAAAATGATAAAGATTTTAGACAAGCAAGCTCTTGTTGAAAGTGTTTCTTTTGCTGGAGATTATTACTACTTTGATGAAAAAGGAAGGCATATAGAAAA
>JANNQJ010000347.1:0-1899 GCA_031400675.1 Cyclobacteriaceae bacterium | reverse complement strand
CACCGGCCAGCCGGCAGAAGATTTTCTTCCCACAGCAACCCGCGAAGTGTTGAAAGATTTTTTACAGACGCAAGGCATCGCTGAACCGAAAATGATGCTGATGGCACGCCATCGGGTGGAAGGCGATAGCACGGAATTGGTCTTTAACATTTTTGCCGAAGACTACCCTGATGAAGCGCTTTTCGAGGCGCTGATACACCGGGTGCAATGGTTTTTACCTAGACATTATGTTGTAACAGTCGTACCAAAGAAACCTGAGTTTACTGAAAATTTAAAAGCCTTGTAACAGGCGAAGAAGGACGAAGGAGCACACGGACAACTACCGGAGGGAACATTGTACTGATCTATTGATAAATATCCTTAACTTTTAATACCAACTTAACCCAATTGCTTTATGGATTCTCACGCGCTCACCTCCACCCTGCTCACCTCTGTTATCCTTTCATTTTCTGCTCTAGGATTGGCCGCATCTGCAAGTCAACCTAAACTCGAAACTGAATTAACTGCAGCCTACGAAAAATTCAGGAAAACTGTAATTGCCAAAGACCATGCCCAAATGAAAGAAGCTCTTTCAGCTTCATCTTACATGATTATGAAAAACCAGGGAATTGCCTATAAAATGGATTTTCCCAAGGAATTTTTTGAAGGCATGCCTGGCAAACTCCATGCAGGGTTGGATTTAAGCAAACTAAAAATACTTCAGGCACTCGAAAAGAATAATACGGGTACGTTGGTAGTGCTTGCAGCAAAGAGCGCCAAGTTTGATCCGTTCGGACTGGGTAGCGACCCCGAGCCTACGTTACTCATTCTTTTTTTTATAAAAGAGGATGGTGTATGGAAGTATGATACACTATCGATGGTGGGCATTGATGATACAGAAGAAACAAAGCTCCTGAAGGGCGACCTTTCAAAATTAAACGAAGATCAATTTAAGCCAAGTGGAGTAATTCCGGCCATCCCGGCCGAGGAAGCCGCTCCTGATTACGAGTATGATGCCTCCCTCAGTATCGTCTTCGGCCATGATGTAGAAGTCACCCTCAATGGCAAAACCTTTGAGAAAACAAATGGAAGCAGTGCCTCCCGCACCGGTGTGAAGAAAGGAGAAAATACAATTGTGATCAAATGTGACCCTTCATCAAGTTTAAAAATATCAATTCAGGCAAGAAAGGATGACGCTACCGCGCCTGTGAGGGTTTTTGATCTTGATGTAGAAAATCCGGATCCGGTGATCACAAAAACCTTTCTGGTTAATCTTGAATAAATAACTCTCGTAAATGATCTAAGTTTTCGGCCAATGACGGATCAACACCCACGCTAAAGATCGCATTATGAACCAAATTTTCAATTCCCCAAAAAGACTCCTCCTTCTATTCGTGTGTGTGTTGCTCTGCGCAGCAACCCATGGGCAGGGGCTTGAGGCAGTTATTCAAAAAGGACATACGTATGATATAGAAACTTTCATTGTAAGTCGCGATAGTCTTTACGTGGTTACTGCCAGCAATGATAAAACCGCCAAGCTTTGGGATTATAAAACGGGGCGTGAGTTAAAAACCTTCTATCACGATTACAATGTTGGTGTAGTAGCATTGAGTCCTGACGGCAAGCAACTCATCACATTAAGTGAAGATGGAACTACCAACAATCAATGGCTTTCTGTTTGGGAACTTGAAACGGGGGCTCTTCTTCACAAATACAATAATAGGGAAGGTGTTCATCGCTCGGGCTTTGGCCCTGGTTACTTAGTTATTGCCGGGTATACCCACATTAAAATTCTGAATGCGCAAACCCACCGGCATATGAAATTGGCGATCCGATATCTGTCTTTTATCAACAGGACAAACCCGACAATGTTATCACCATTCAACCAGGATTTATTATTATGTATGCAGTTTTTACAAC
>JANNQJ010000346.1:0-4267 GCA_031400675.1 Cyclobacteriaceae bacterium | reverse complement strand
ACTTACTCTATAATCAAGAAAAGAAGATCGTTCAACTAAAGGAGGAATTGGGTTTTATTGAATCGTATTTATTCTTACTAAGGATTAGATTTGGTGATAATATTGTAATTGATAGCAATATTAGTAAGGAGAGTGAAGATCAGTATGTGGCGCCAGCCGTATTGCAAATGCTGATCGAGAATGCCATAAAACATAACATAGTTTCACGTAAAAGTCCGCTGTATGTTCGTATTAGTTCTGTAAGCGGATTTATTGTTGTTACGAACAACCTTCAGGAAAAAGAAACGAAGGAAGAAAGTACTCAAATTGGGCTACGCAACATACAACATCGCTATGAATTTCTAAGTGATGAAAAAGTTCGCGTAGAGAAATCTGAGAAAGAATTTAAAGTATCAATACCACTTCTTCAACTTACTATTCATGAGAGTCCTACTTATTGAAGATGAACCCCTGGCTGCAGAACGACTGCAACATTTATTAATAGGTTGCGAACCCGATATAGAAGTTGTAGAACAACTCGAAAGTGTGGAGGAAGCCGTGGCGTTTTTTTGTTCCGGTAAAAAGGTAGACTTGCTATTCCTCGATATTCAACTTGCCGATGGAAAGAGTTTTGAAATTTTTGATAAAGTAAAAGTTGAGACCCCAATTATTTTCACAACTGCGTTCGATCAATATGCCATACAGGCATTCAAGCTTCATAGTATTGATTATTTATTGAAGCCAATACAGCAAAACGATCTACAGCAGGCATTAGATAAATTTAAAAGAACAACGTCTCCACCAGCATTAACCGGAGAAGAACTTAATGCATTAAAATTGTTATTGGCTCAAAGTAGTGATTCTTTTAAAGAGCGTTTCATTATTAAATCCGGAAATAAGCTTCAATATAAGCACGCATCCGATGTCGCTTATTTTTTTGCGGACGGAAAGATGACCTTTCTGGTAAGCAAGAAGGAAAATAGGAGGTTTCTTATCGATCATACGTTAGAAGAATTGGAAACAAGACTTGATCCAAAATTCTTTTTTCGCATCAGCCGGAAATTTATTGTTGCAGTCGATTGTATCTCTGAAGTAAAAGGCTTGATGAGCACTAAGTTAGAAGTAAAGCTTAATCAGTCCTGCGAGCATGACCTTTCCGTAAGTCGTGAGCGGGCACAGAATTTTAAAAATTGGCTCGGTCATTAATGCTGATTATCTTAGCGGGTAATATCATTTTCAATGAAAGCGAGTATACTAACATTTTTTATTCTAGTTTCTATTTCTATGGGCTCTTTTGCCCAGAAAACAACATCAAATCTTGATTCTCTGAAAAGGGAAATTCTTTCTTTGCGTGCCGATGTTGATAATATTCAAGTAAACTTAACCACTTCCCAAAATAAATTCAAGGTTGGTATCGCTGTGGCCACAATTGGTTATGTCGTTACCATTGCAGGAGGATTAATCCTGGGACAGGATGAGGATCTGGGAAAGACATTACTGGTTACTGGAGGGGTAACGGGTATAACAGGCACCTTCTTGTTGGTTGATGCTTTTAAATATATGGGTCGAGCTGGGCGAAATAAGAAGAAAAACTAGCGAAGCGTTTTTTCATCACTCAAATTGATTTGCCTTACACCAAATTCAATAACCCTAAAATAGCGGATACGAAAACTCTATATTCTTAATCTCGGCTAGACTCTAGTAAGGAAATCGTTCTATTTTTACATACTATTTCTAATACACATAATTCTAGTACGTACAATGACCAGCATTGATAAAATTGAAAGACCTAAGCGGAGATTTTTACCCGAAAGCTTTACACTATTAAATTGGGATACCCTTAAGCCGTATTTTGATAACCTGCTGGATAGACCTTTAAAATCGTCCGATGATCTACGGCAGTGGTTCCGCGATCGCAGCGAACTTGAATCTATTATTTCGGAAGATCTGGCCTGGCGGTACATCCACATGACCTGCTATACTGACAATGAAACGTACAGTAAATCCTATGAAGATTTTGTAGTTAACATTCAGCCAAAAATAGCGCCAGTATCCGATCAATTAAACAAGAAAGCGGCAGGGTCTGCATTCTTAAAAGAACTTGAAAAGGAAACAGGATATGACATTATGATCCGTAACCTGAAGAAGGATATTGAAATTTTTCGAGATGAGAACGTGCCCTTGTACACAGAGATTACCACCGAGCAACAAAAATATGCGCAGTTGTCAGGTGCGATGATGGTTGAAGTGGAGGGCAAAGAGATGACGCTTCAACAGGCCTCTGTATTATTGATGTCAACGGATCGAAGTAAACGGGAAGAGATTTATCATAAAATCACCAGACGTAGATTACAGGATAGGGAAACTCTTGACAATTTATTTACGAAACTCATTTTGTTGCGCGATCGGGTTTCTGCAAATGCCGGTTTTGGGAATTTCCGCGATTACATGTTTAAAGCTTTGGGCAGGTTCGATTATACGCCAAAAGATTGTTTTGATTTTCATGAATCGATTCAGTCTGAAGTGGTTCCTATTTTGAATGAACTGGCGCAAGACCGGAAAGAAAAATTAAAAGTCATTTCCTTGCGGCCATGGGATAAAGCTGTTGACCCCGAAGGTAGAGATGCATTAAAGGCATTTGAAGATGGAAAAGAACTCACTGAAAAAACGATAACCTGTTTTCAGAAACTTGATCCGTACCTGGGTCAATGTCTTTCTATTATGAAAGAGATGGGTCACCTTGATCTTGAATCCCGAAAGGGAAAGGCACCAGGTGGGTATAATTATCCGCTTTCAGAAATTGGTGTGCCCTTTATTTTCATGAACGCAACCTCAACTCTGCGCGACATGGTTACGATCATGCACGAGGGCGGCCATGCCATTCATAATTTCCTCACGCGGGAGTTGGAGTTGAATGACTTTAAGTCTACACCATCAGAAGTGGCGGAGCTTGCCTCTATGTCAATGGAATTAATCTCGATGGATCGCTGGGATATTTTCTTCACGAATGAGGAAGATTTGAAACGAGCCAAGCGTGAACACCTGGAAGATATTATTGAAACGCTTCCCTGGGTAGCTATCATTGATCGCTACCAGCATTGGATTTATGAAAACGCCAACCACTCTTTAGAAGATCGAAGGAAGAATTGGAATAAAGTATTTGATCAATTTTCGGACACCGCTACCGATTGGAATGGATTGCAGAACGCAAAGGATTATTTATGGCAGAAGCAATTGCATTTGTATGAAGTTCCGTTCTATTATATTGAGTATGGCATGGCGCAGCTGGGTGCTCTTGCTGTGTGGAGGAACTTCCGGGAGGATAGGAAAAATGGACTGCAAGGATATATGAATGCCCTTAAGCTCGGTTATTTAAAGAGTATTCCTGAAATCTATAAGGCAGCTGATATTAAATTTGATTTTAGCAGGGAGTATATTAAGGAGTTGATGCGTTTTGTACGAGAAGAACTAAAAGCAATTGATAATTGAAAATTGATAATTAAAATCAACCTCTTCCCTTGTCCAGCAGATTACTGAGTACTTCTGCTTCCTGATCGGATAGGCGAAGAACCGTATCAATTTGCTTTTGTTTTTTATCGAGATCAGTCAAAATTTCAAGCCCTGTGGCGGTGATGGAAATATCGGCAGCGCGCTTATCGTTCGGGCAGGTTTGTTTATTGATCAACCCTTTTGCGGCCAATCGATCGAGCAATCTCGAAACATCTGAGTTTCTGTCGAGCATTCTGGATTTTATTTCGGTGCCCGAAATAGATTTAGGGTGTTGTCCTTTAAGAATGCGAAGGATGTTGAATTGTTGATTAGTAATACCAAAGGGCTTAAAGAAATTTTGCTGTTTGCCATGAAGCCATCCGGCTGTGAAGAGGAGATTAATAACTGCTTTCTGATGAGCGCTCTTAAATTTTACTTGTTTTATTTCTTCTTCAATTTTCATGGTAACAATAGAAAAGTCCACAATCTTAGTAAATCTATTGATTGTGGACTTCATTATGAATAGCAAATATTAAGCTTGCTTGTCTAATTCTACTTTAATCACTAACTGAACATCATCACCTACTACAGCTTCACCCGTTGCTAGTTTGTTCGCCCAAGTCACACCGTAATCCTGACGGTTTATAGTTGCGTTCAATTTGAAACCTGCTTTTACACCACGGCCTGTATCTAACGATCCACCATAAGTAACATCAAATTCCACTTTTTTAGTTACGCCCTTCATGGTGAAATCACCCTTAAGTTTGTACTTATTGCCATCTTTAACCACTATTCCTTT
>JANNQJ010000345.1:0-3315 GCA_031400675.1 Cyclobacteriaceae bacterium | reverse complement strand
TATGAGAGAAATCCAGTTTAGAGAAGCCCTTCGCGAAGCGATGAATGAAGAGATGAGAAGAGACCCCAACGTATTTTTAATGGGTGAAGAAGTGGCTGAATACAATGGTGCATATAAAGTAAGTCAGGGTATGCTGGATGAGTTTGGTCCGGAGAGGATCATTGATACCCCAATTGCAGAATTAGGTTTTGCAGGAATCGGTGTAGGCGCTGCCATGAACGGTCTAAGACCTATCATTGAATTCATGACCTTTAATTTCTCGCTGGTAGCGATTGACCCGATTATTAACTCAGCTGCCAAAATGCTTTCCATGTCGGGAGGCCAGTACGGTATGCCCATCGTGTTTCGTGGCCCTACAGGCAATGCCGGACAGTTAGGTGCTCAACACTCTCAGAATTTTGAAAACTGGTACGCGAATGTGCCTGGACTAAAAGTGGTGGTTCCCTCTAACCCTTACGATGCCAAAGGACTTTTAAAGACTTCTATTCGCGATAACGATCCCGTTATTTTTATGGAGAGTGAAGTAATGTATGGTGAAAAGGGTGAAGTACCTGTAGAGGAATATTTAATTCCCATTGGCTTAGCAGATATCAAACGTGCTGGTACCGATGTGACCATTGTTTCGTTTGGTAAATTCATGAAGATAGCCTTAGGTGCTGCTGTTGAATTAGAGAAAGAAGGAATT
Organism: Cyclobacteriaceae bacterium; assembly: GCA_031400675.1. Classification (GTDB taxonomy): domain Bacteria; phylum Bacteroidota; class Bacteroidia; order Cytophagales; family Cyclobacteriaceae; genus UBA2336. The sequence goes on along the minus strand of JANNQJ010000345.1, from coordinate 2,630 downwards.
TCAGCTGAGGTCATTGACTTGCGAACAGTGCGTCCGATTGACTATGCTACGGTAGTAGAATCCGTAAAAAAGACTAACCGTTTAGTGATTGTGGAAGAAGCCTGGCCACTTGCCTCTATCTCCACAGAGATCACCTACCACATACAAAAACATGCATTCGATTATTTGGATTCCCCCATTCACCGTATAACCAATGCCGATGCTCCCCTGCCCTACGCACCTACATTAATTCAAGCTATTTTACCGAATGTGGAGAAAACGGTTAAGGCTGTGAAGGCGGTAATGTATAGGGATTAAGATATAGATGGTCGAATAACCTGAGAGCTAAAAAAATTAAATAAACTTGGTTTCTTCTATTCAATGGAGTGAATATAATACCGTATTTACAATACTAAGATGTAAAAAACAGCACTCGTTGTTACTCAACAAAGCGCCCAATCAGAATTCAAAATTTTTCCATAACAATTAACCAATTAAAACATGATTAGATTAGCCATTGCGGTCGGGTTTCTGGCCGTATTCGGTATCGTAGGGTACGCCATTGTACTTCTGCTGACCAACTATTTTAAAAACAAAGACAAAAACAACCCTAACCAAAACAATTAACATGGAACTCAACACAAACAACCCGCTTAAAAATTTCAGTTCGATGATTCCAAAACGAACCATTGCTACTAGTGTCTTGGGCATTATCACCCTCATCTTATTCCTGATTATCAATCCATTTTCATGGAACGATGCTGGAAACAGAACTGTAGTGGAAAGAACCAACGGTGAGCAAATCGTTCAGTTCGCACCCGGTATATTTTACGCAGGCTTTTTCGCGAAAGAAAAAGAATGGCCTAACCAGATTTCTGTAACGTACCAAGAGGACGCTGCAAACCTTCAATTGGAAGACAACGGTATTGAAGTTGGTCATATTATGATCCGTTTCAGTGATGCTACTACAGCTAATGTGAAAGGAATTACTCAATTCATTTTACCATCCGATGAAAAGGAGATGATTCTGATACACAACACACACAGAACGCCTCAGTCATTGGTGGTAAAAAGATTGGCTCCATATACCAAAGAGTGTTTACAATCCTCTGCCCAACTCATGAGCAGTGAAAAGCACTACGGTGGTGGCCGCGCTCAAATGGCACAGGACTTTATGGATCAGTTGAAGGAAGGTGTATACTTGCTTGTAACGGAAGAAAATATTGTATTTGATTCACTGGAAATGGAGAGAAAGAGAATCTATCAAACAGAGAGGCAACTTGATCCAAAAACTTCTTCCCCAAAAAGAAAGTTGTCTTCAATCAAAGAATACGGTATTACCGTAGCCGATGCTGCCATTACCGATGTTGACTATGAAGATAAAGTGGATGAGAAACTGGTGAAAATTATTGACGCTGTAACCAAGTCTTCTATTTCAAAACAGGAATTGATGACCGCGCAACAACAAACCTTAACTGCTAAAGCAAAAGGTGAGCAGGCTCTTGTGGAAATTGAATACCAGCAAAAACAGGAACAGACTCGTCAGGTGGTAGAAGCTGAGACGAAAGTGAAAGTTGCCGAGCAGGATAAACTTCAGCAGAAGATCGCATACGAAGGTTCAATTCTGGAGGCCAAGAAAATTAAAGAGCTTGCCGATGCCCAAGCGTACGCGCGCTTAAAGATTATGAAGGCCGATGGTGCTCTCGAGATGAAACTGAAAGCACAGGTTGAAGTGCAGAAAGTGTGGGCCGATGCCTTTAGTAAATATACGGGCGCTATTGTTCCGCAATTTCAAACTGGTGGAGGTGCAGCAACCAATGGCGCCATTAACTTTATGGACATTATGACCGCTAAGACTGCTAAAGACTTTGCGCTGGATATGAAAAATCAAAATCAATAAATCAGCGTGATACTATAATTTTGAAAGGTGGAGGAAACTCCACCTTTTTTCATTGCTATTTCCTGGCAGAAGTCAGCTGAACATCAGCATTCTTAAAAGCATTTTTATAAAGCGCTAAAGTAGCCGCTGATTCCTTTTTCTTACCCTGCTTTTCTAAACTCTGACTAAGTCCAAACAAAGACCAGCCGTTATTCCGATACATTTTTAAATCTTCGTTAAACACGATTTCGGCTTGACCAGCCTTTCCGGCTTCTAATAACACCGCGCCTAAAGTTTGTCTTACAGGATGATGCCAATCGGGTGGTTCCTGATACGTTAGTGCGTCTTCACTTTTCACTGCTTCATTCAAGAGTTGTATTGCTTGATCATATTTTTTGTTAGCAGCTTGTATTTCTCCATCCAAAACCAATACAGCAATATTAATTACACTTCCGAACGAATTTATGCCCCATATCTTTAATTCTTCCAAGGCTGGATCTTTAGCTTTTACTTTTAGCGAGGCTAAATAAGTCTCAGCTTTCTTCATTTTATTCAGACGAAGATTTGCAAATCCTTGAGCACAGTCCCATATCGCGGAGGCATACTTCAAACTATCGGCAGGTTTAGGCACTTTTAAAATCTCATTCCATTTACCAAACCGCATCATGGCATACCAACTCGATGCATAATAATGTTGTAGCGTAGCCCAGTCTGAGGTACCCATTAAACTGACATCAACCTTCTCCACAAGGGTTTGAGCCGCCTTCAATGC
>JANNQJ010000344.1:0-4717 GCA_031400675.1 Cyclobacteriaceae bacterium | reverse complement strand
CCATAGTAATCCTTATACAGCCTGTCCTGGCTATTCCGATCCCCCTTTTTACAGGAATCCAACAGTTTATATAGCTCCCTATCGTTAATGGAATGAACTTTTGTACATTAAAGATAGCACGCATTTTTTTGGCAAAGGGTTGGTCGAGTCTGGTTTGCATAATTCTTATTCTTGCTTTAACGCCACTGATTTGCCATTTCTTCGAAAAACAAATTCCCCCCCTTCATCACCACTCAGCCTTAACGGACTACCAATCGGGGTTTGTCCTGATTCTTCCGCGACCTTCATTTTTACGTGTTGGATTAGTTCACTTACGGCAAATTCAGGTTTGGAGTTCTCTTTCAGGTAACTCAGCAATACCCTCGCAAAAGGGCTGTTCGAACCAATATCACCATCGGAAACAACTTCAAGTCTTCCAGAAGCAAGCCCCCATCTTGACCTTATTTTTTCCACTTTATCAAGGTAGCCTAAGCCTCGGTTTGGATCTGTAAAAAGAGATCCTGAGAAGCACGCATCAGCAATTAGAAACGTATGCTGCGAATTAATGCTTTCAATAATTTTTAGAATGGATGAGTTGGGTAGATATTCACCTTGTGCATTCGCGTTGGCATCTACCGGAATCCAATAGCCTTCGTTCAGTATCTCATCAAAATAGCCGTGACCTGAAAAATAAATGATCAGATTGTCTTTTGGCGTAATCTTTTCAATCAATCCACGGAGGCCTTTGTAAATATTATTCTGTGTAGCCTGTTCATCTTTTAAGATTGTAATATTCGCTAAGTCAAAATTGTAGTCGCGCATTAAAACACTGGTAACATCATTTGCATCGTTTACGGCATTGTTCAGCAACGGCCAGTGTTTATAACTATTGATTCCCACCACCAATAAAAAGTTACGGGCTACTAAAGGGTCATAGTCCTCTACATTTCCTTTGCGATTGATCGTAAACCTTTTTAGTACTGCATTCCCATTGATGTCGGATGCTTCTATTGTAACCAGGTTTTCGCCCATCATTAATGGAATATGGATAATGAATTTTCCGTTTTCACGGATCGGTATTTCCATTCCATTGACTCGCAGGTTTCTCACGCCAAAGTCATCGAAAATGGAACCATGCAGATCCATAATATCTTTCGAATAGTTGACCCGATCATTGATGATGCGTGCCGGGTTTGAGATATAAATCTGAGGAGGAATGACATCTTGCTCATCCTTAAAACGGAAGACGGGTGGAATATTCAAATCTGCGATGTCATAGATTTCAGCATAAGGCACCAAGTCTTGAATGATGCTGACGTGCTTTCCATTAGGTCCAAAACTTGAACTCAGCACTGCACCAGCCAATTTGCGATACACAACATCGGGTTGATCTTTTTGGATGGAGAGCAGGAAAAAGGATTCAGCACCAACAGCTAAATATTTTCCATCGCTGCTGAACTCTAAGGAGTTTATTCTTCCATTCGTCTTCAAAACAGTTTCAATCAGCAAACCAGTCTCCAGGTTCCAAAGCTTAACAGTTCCATCGTGCGACCCACTGGCTAACGTCTTGGCATCAGGAGAAATAGCAAGACTAAGTGTCCACTCTTGTTCGCTTGATGGTAGTTCGCTAAGAAAGTTTCCCAAACCATCATACAACCTGATGTTCTGTTTGCTTCCCCCAACGGCTAATAGTCGGCCGTGCTTACTTAAAGCCATTGCGCGATGGGCTCCGATTGCCTGAACTTTACTGATAAATTCTCCTTCCGCTGACCAAAATGAAATGCTATTGGTCGACATCACTACAATTTTTTCTTGTGATTCCAGGTATCTGCACGCCAATAGATCCGATTCATTCACATTGAAATCGTGTTCAACCGCTTTTGTTTTAGTGCTCCAAATGGTAATGTACCCATTCGTATGACACGCCATGACTGCGTCACCTTCATGACTAAAACTAAAATCTTTGATTTGACTCGTGTGTTTTGAAAATGAGGTGACTTCTATTCCAGACCGATATAATTTGATTTTGTTTCCTACTGCAAAAGCGATGAGATCATTTTGTGGGGAGAACCTGGTTAGATGAGCTTTTCCGAAACCAAAGGTCACTTTCTGAGGAACTTGCCCCAGGCAGGTAGTACTGAGAAAAAAGTATGTATAGTAAATAAAATATTTCATTTTCGCTTATAGAATTGATATGACACACCCGTTCTAATTTCCATGCTAACAGGGGAGCTTAGCATGAGTTTGTTTTCTGGAAGAATCCTTCCATAAACTTCTATAATCTTAATGTTGATTCCATGGTTTAATAACCGACTGAGACCTAAGCCAAAACCAAGCTTGTGAACGTTTTCGTAAACTAAATATGTCTTCAGTAAATCTTGTCGAAGGGCTTCGTCTTGTACTTCCAACACATTGGTTCGTTTTTCAACAATGTTAATACGTTGAAGTCCCGCGTTTACTACTGCATACGTTTTAAACTTATTGAATCGGGCTACTGTTAATCGCACGTCAATTCCTATTTCACTATTCTTTGAAGAAAGTTTTGTTTCTCCTAAGAAAAGCGGACTTGCGTCACGAACACCCGTTTCTCCCGAATCAAAGAGTATTGATTCAGCCTCTAATAATAGGAGTGATGCACTTACAGAGTGGGATACGTATAACCCGGCTTCCAGGTAACTGTTAATCGGATAGCGCCAACTTATGGTGTAAAAATTTGATGTATACTTTTGGTCAAACTCAAAATTATGACGCCTCGTGTCATTCTCTATATAATCATAAAAACTAACGCCCTTATTGAACATAACCCCGAATTGAACTTGTATTTCATGTGCGCGTTGTGCCATTCCATTGGGGCCAGCTAAAATACAAAGTGCAAATGTCAGTATGGTTACCAGTACTTTCATTCTTATGTCCTTCATCATAACCCATCACGCATATTTGGTACGAATGGTTGGTTGAGTGCATTTTCGAAACTCGAATCATTTTTATTTCAATACGGTACCAACCAATACTGTTTTTTGTGCGTGATGGCTATATGTATTTAATCCTAAATCAAAAAAAAATAGCATTATGAAAAAATTACTGAGTATTTCAATTGTATCGCTGGCTTGGGTATTCTCCGCTTGTAGTGATGAAGCACAAGACCCGCTCCCTGAGAACCCGGGTGATATGCCCTATGAAGTAACCATTAACCCTGACGATTTTGTGAGTACAGACATTGTCGGAAATGATTTCTTTCCACTTACTTCGGGTAGGACAGTTACCTACGTTGGTGCTGATGACGGTGTAGAGATCAGGGTTGTAGAAGAATTCACAAGTGAAACTAAAATTATTATGGGTGTTACCTGTGTGATTGTACGGGCGCTTGAATATGAAGATGATGAATTGATTGAAGACACGTACGATTGGTATGCTCAAGACAACGAAGGGAACGTATGGTACTTTGGAGAAGACTCGAAAGAAATTGAAGATGGAGAAGTGGTGAGCACAGCAGGATCATGGGAAGCTGGTGTTGATGGAGCTTTGCCAGGAATTATCATGTTAGCTGACCCAATCGTTGGCTTGTGGTACAGACAAGAATTTTATGAGAACGAAGCTGAGGATGTAGCGCAGATATTAAGCTTGAATGCCTCTGTTACAGTTCCTTTCCAATCAGCAGCATTTACTAATTGTGTACAAATTTCAGAATGGAGTTTGTTGGAGTTGGGTCCAGTAGAACATAAATTTTATGCAGCTGGTGTTGGATTAGTGAGAGCTGTGAAAGTAAAGGGAGGTTCAGACTTTGAAGATCTAGTCAGCGTAGATTAAAGCCTAAAGGTAAACACGTCATTTCGAAGGAGGAATAACTGAGAAACCTTCAACTAGTGAATTTAGTTGGGGATTTCTCGCTCGAAATGACGTTTTTTTTATTCCAATATCGGATGATAACCTTCGGCTGGTCTTTCTTTTAGATGATGATCCATAATGATGCGAGCACAGGTATTCCAGCGTAAAATAGGATCATTGTTCTCACCTTTATTAATAGCGTTTGCTTTCTCAAAAAATAGCATGGCTTCACGATACCATTCGTATGCGTCAAAGTCGGTACCCGGATTGGACGATGCTACAGAAGCCGCTCCCTGGCGTTCATGAACAATGCCCGTATAATATATTTTCGAATACTCATCTTTCAAACTGTTCGCAAGGTCAAGCGCCCGCTTCGCAGTATGCGATGAGGACTGTCCAAATTGATCGGTAAGGGCCAAGAGCAGAATAACAGATGCTTTTTGATTCCCCGGATCGACCTCCAGTATATCTAAGCAAATACTTTCTGATAATTGCGGCTGATTGAGGAGGCGGTAATGTTCGGCTTTGCTTAAGGCAGCTTCAACGCCTTCTTTTGAAAGAGGTTTCAATTCAAATAAGGGTTTTTCAGAGGTGGCTTTCATAACTCGAAAGGTTTTTATTTGTCGCTACTAAATATACGGAAAAGCTTCATAAGGGGATCATAAAATTTGTCAGCAACGCGTTCCTTTAATGGGATAATAGCGTTATCCGTAATCGCGATGTTTTCGGGACACACGTTGGTGCAGCATTTGGTAATGTTGCAAAACCCTATGCCATGCGCGTTTTTTAGATCTTCTCTCCGGTCTTCAATGTCAAGTGGATGCATCTCCAATGCAGCGGCATAGACGATGTGTCTTGGACCGGCAAATTCTTCGTGGAGATTATGTTCGCGCAATACGTGGCATACATCCTG
>JANNQJ010000343.1:0-2384 GCA_031400675.1 Cyclobacteriaceae bacterium | reverse complement strand
ATGGTATAGACATTCAGAACAACAACAAAACTTACTTTGATCCTGTGCCTGATACATGGGTGAAGATGAAGGACATCTTGGTTTATTGGGCCGGGAAGAAGGTAGATGGTTTTCGATGCGATATGGCTGAGATGGTTCCGGTAGAGTTTTGGAACTGGGCAATTCCGCAAGTAAAAGCTGTAAATTCAGAAATCATTTTTGTAGCAGAGATTTATAACCCTGCGCAGTATGAAAATTATATTCATACAGGAAAGTTTGATTTCCTCTATGACAAAGTTCAGCTCTATGATACGCTTCGCTATCTCATAGGGGGTGAACGGAGTACATTAGACATTGATGTTATTCAGAAAAGCTTACAGTCAATCAATTCCAATATGTTGCATTTTCTGGAAAATCATGATGAGCAGCGAATTGCATCAGAGTTTTTTGCTGGTAATCCATGGAAGGCTGCTCCCGCAATGGTGATCAGTGCAACAATTGATCAGGGAGCAGTGATGATCTATTTTGGCCAGGAAGTAGGTGAGCCTGCAGCCGGAAACATGGGTTTTCAGAACATTGAAAAGGAGGGAGTCACTACCAAAATGGATTACTGGGGTGTTCCCGAACACCAAAAGTGGATGAATGGAGGTGCCTTTGATGGCGCCCTGCTTTCGGATGAACAAAAACAGGTCCGTCAGTTTTATTCTGATCTTCTGAACCTGTCGCAAAAGAACAAAGCAATAATTGCAGGTTCGTATTACGACATTACCGCGTTTAATATAAATGCAAAGAATTTTGGAGAGGATGTCCATGCATTCATTCGTAATAAGGGTGACGAACGACTGTTAATTATCACCAGCTTTAACAAGGAATCAAAGGAAATAAAAGTTACTATCCCCGGAGATATTGCCAAGCATATTGGATTAGACGAAAGCGTGGCTTACGTAGCCAACGATCTACTGTGGAAGGAAGTGGAAGTGGATCTCCAGAAGGATTATTCTTTTAGAGTAAGCCTGAAACCATACAGTTCTTTTATCTTTAAAATCAAGTAACGAAATGTCTAAGTCATACTACCTAATGACCAATGACTATCGACTATTGACCAATGACAAATAAAATGTCTATTTCAGTAAAAGGAAAATCACGCGTAATCATCGAAAACATGCAGCCGCAAGTAGATGGTGGACTTTATCCTGCCAAGCGTGCGGTTGGCGAGAGCGTGGATGTAACAGCCGATATTTTTGGTGACGGACATGATCACATACGCGCAGAGGTGCTTTACAGGAAAGCTGATGATCGAGATTGGCATTCGGTAGAGATGAACCACATTGGAAATGATTCGTGGAAAGCATCCTTCATCGTAGCTGAAAAAGTTCCTTATGTATTTACCGTGCAGGCTTGGATGGATCATCTGGAAACGTGGTTCGATGGATTTAAGAAAAAAGCGAAAGCTAAAGTAGATGTCAAACTTGAGTTACTGGAAGGCGTGCTTTTATTAAAGAAAATTGCCAATGGAAAAAATAATGAGTTATCAAGACTTGCTGAAAAATTTGAGAACAAGAATAGTTATGCCGAAAATATTAAGACGGTATTGAGCGAAGATTTTGAGAAAATCATTCATCAAAACCCTTTGCGTGAATATGAAACTCGATTCCCAAAGGAACTCGGAATACAAGTTGAATTATCAAAGGCTTTATTTAGCACCTGGTATGAGTTATTCCCCCGATCAGCTTCTTTGGAAGATAGGCACGGAACTTTTACCGATGTGATCAAACTGCTGCCACGAATTGCTTCCATGGGGTTTGATGTATTGTATCTTCCACCGATTCATCCGATCGGTAAAGTAAATCGAAAGGGGAAAAATAATACGGTACGCGCACAGGCAGGGGAGCCGGGTTCGCCCTGGGCGATTGGAAGTGATGAAGGTGGGCACAAATCAATCCTTGTTGAACTCGGAACACTTGATGATTACAAAAAACTTATTGCAGAGGCTAAGAAGCTAAGCATTGACATCGCACTTGATCTGGCGTACCAATGTGCACCTGATCATCCGTATGTGAAAGAACACCCTGAGTGGTTCAAGCAGCGCCCGGATGGCTCTATTCAGTATGCAGAGAATCCTCCCAAAAAATACCAGGACATTTATCCCTTTAATTTTGAATGTGATGATTGGCAAGGGTTGTGGAATGAACTGTTGTCGGTTATTTTGTATTGGATTGATCAAGGAGTAAGAATTTTTCGTGTTGACAATCCACACACCAAACCTACTACCTTCTGGGAGTGGGCAATTACTGAAACCCATAAACTACATCCGGATATTATTTTTTTAGCAGAGGCCTTTACGCGCCCTAAGATCATGGCGTCTCTGGCTAAAGTTGGATTTACGCAATCATACACCTATTTCA
>JANNQJ010000342.1:0-4329 GCA_031400675.1 Cyclobacteriaceae bacterium | reverse complement strand
CAAAGTGTGGTGAACTTGGAATTCCTGTTCTTATACATTCTGGTGAACCCAATTCATTCTGGAATCCAAAAGATAAACATAATGAACGATGGTTAGAGCTAAAGCAAGAACCCGGTCGCTATCGTTCTCCGGATGAGTATCCAACCTTTGAACAAATCATGGGTGAACAGCATCGTGTTTTTCGTAAGCATCCTAATACAAAATTTATTGATGCACATCTTGGTTGGTTTGGGAATGATTTAGAAAGACTCGGCAAATTGTTTGATGAGTTACCGAATGTTTATACCGAGTTAGGAGCCGTGCTAGCTGAACTCGGTCGCCAACCTCGCTTTGCCAGAGCGTGGATGATTCGTTATCAGGACCGCGTGATGATGGGTAAAGACACGTATAAGAAAGAAGAGTACTTTACATATTTCCGTGTGCTCGAAACCGATGATGAATATTTTGATTATTACCGCAAACGGCACGCACATTGGAAAATGTATGGGCTGGCTCTGCCTGACTCTGTGCTTCGAAAAGTATATTATGAAAACGCGTTAAACATTATTCCAGGGATTGATAGGAATTTATTTCCTAAACAGTAAAAGTCCTGATGTGGAGTACCTGAAATGCTGCGAGGAAATAATCTCCATGCGCACTCAAGTCTTTACGCTTAAACATCCATAACAAAATTTTACACCGTTCGATACCGAACGATTGTGGTTGATGGCGAACATGGAGCATCACTATAATTTTGCATTCTAAGCCAGAATCAGACAATATATAGTGGCATGAAAATCGTAAGCGTGGTCTGCATTAACCTTTTCTATGATCCGCAGCTACTTCAAAATCGCCATTCGGTCTCTGATCCGAAACAAGGCATTCACTTTTATAAATGTGTTTGGTCTGGTGTTGGGCATTTCGTTTAGTACCATGCTGTACACCTATGTAAGTCACGAACTATCATACGACTCGTTTCATCAAAAATCAGATAGAACATTCAGAATACTGACGGTCGATAAATCTACTCCCGACAATGTTCGCACCTTCGGAATGACAGTGCCACCTTTTGGCCCTGAACTTGTCAACTCGTTTCCGGAAGTGGAGGACATAACGCGTCTCTATCGATTCACCGGTCAGGTGGTTGTAGAAATTGGAGAAGCAAAGTTTAGCGAGCGAAACTGGTTCATGGCAGGAGACGCTAATTTTTTTAGTGTTTTCGATTACGATTTCATAGCAGGCGATAAATCAACGGCACTTAGTCAGTCGTTTTCAGTGGTGCTCTCAGAATCCATGGAAAAAAAATACTTTGCCGATGAAAGTGCCATTGGAAAAACCGTCAACCTGCAGGGGATAGGAGTAGTTAAAGTAACAGGAATTATCAAAGACATTCCTTCGAACTCACACCTGCAATTTGATTTATTGTTTTCCAACCTTCTTACCGATGCAGATTGGACTGCTTATTTAACGGACTGGCAAAGCTTTGGTGCTTATACATACGTGGTTTTACACGAAGGAAAATCCATTAACGAAGTGGAGGCAAAGATGCCAGTATTTTTGAAGAAACACTGGGGACCTGATGCGGAATTTCAGTCTACAACATTTCAGCCCATTCAGGATATTTATTTACACTCTACTGAAATTCAAAGTGGGACAGAACAGGAGCACGGTCAGCTTTCGTATGTGTATATTTTTTCCACCATGGCGATATTTTTGTTGATTATCGCAGCCATCAACTACATCAATTTAACGACCTCCAAAGCCGCCTCACGGGCAAAAGAAATTGGCATTCGAAAGGTAGCAGGTGCTTTTAAGGCACAACTCATATTTCAGTTTTTGACAGAAGCTTTTGTTGTCACGTTGATTTCAATGATCCTCGCTATTGTGATGATGGACGTATGTTTTCCTTATTTCAATTTGATTACGGGTAAGAACTTCGAACTTACGTTAGATACATTGGGTGAGTTTATGCCTTCATTGCTACTCATTACACTTATCATTGGCGTGATTGGTGGAAGCTATCCGGCTTTCTACCTATCGCAATTAAAACCAGTTGCTACACTGAAAGGTCAATCTGTGTTTACAAAAAATAGATTCGATTTGCGAACGACACTTGTTGTTTTTCAATTCATGATTACCATTGTGTTGATCATCTCTACGTTGGTGATCGGCAATCAAATCAATTTTATTCAAACAAAAGATATTGGCTTTGATAGAGATCAGATGATGATCATCGATATTAACAGCGGTACGGTGCGCAGGCAGTTCCAAGCAATGAAGAATGAATTCTCGAAGTTGGCCGGTGTGCAGCATGTTGCGGTTTCGTCACGCGTGCCCGGTGAGTGGAAAAACATTCGTGAAGTGTATGTTAAAAATACAACTGAAGCCAATGCAACAAGCGACTCTCTCCAATCATATTTTATGGGATTTGACGAGGATATGCTTAATACGTATCAACTTCATCTCGCTGCAGGAAGCTTTTTCGCTGAAAACAACGAGGCCGATTCGATGAATGTCTTAATCAATGCATCTGCCGCGGAAGCCATGAATTTGAAAAACCCCGTAGGTAGTGTACTTCGCGTGAACACGGGAGATGGTGAATGGAGTGCTCATGTGATTGGTGTGCTTGAAGATTTTAATTTTCAGTCATTACATCAAAAAATCGCTCCGATCATAATTGGCTATCGCAATAACCCGATTCAAGCCATCGATTACTTTACCTTAAAAGTGTCTGGTGATGCACAATCCCTTATTGAGGGGGCGACAAAGGTTTGCGAAAAGTTTGACCCGGAAACCCCCATCGAATATCATTTTCTTTCCGAGCAACTGAATGCTTTTTATGTAACGGAGAAAAAAGCCGGAATGATTTTTCAAATGGCCGGTACGTTGAGCATCCTGGTTGCCTGTTTAGGGCTTTTAGGATTGGCCAATTATCATGTAGAACGAAAGACCAAAGAACTGGGAATTCGAAAAATGTTGGGCGCTGGTTCGTTGAATTTATTCTTGATGGTTTCACTTTCGTTCACCCGGCAGGTCGTGCTTGCTTTTGTGCTGGCCTGTCCACTGGCCTGGTACGTAATGAAAGAATGGCTCAATGCCTTTGAATATCGAATTCCCTTGAATGCCGGAGTATTTATTCTGGCCGGAACGATTGTGTTACTTCTGGCTCTTGTTACCGTCAGCTATCAATCCCTTAAAGCTGCGCGGTTGAATCCGATAGACTCCATCAAAAGCGAATAGAATTCCACTGCTCAATTAAGGCTTACGAACTGGCGCTACCAAACTCAGTGCTTTGGGAAATGCATTTTAAAACCCACGGAATGCCATACAGGGATTGACCGAAAACTATTCCCAACCAATGAGGGCATTAAAACTAGTAGATGAGCATGACAGGGAATTTTTCAAACTAATAATTGTATATACAATAATTGTTGTAACTTTAATTAACGAAAACTCGTTTTTAGTGCTAGAATATGGCTATAACCATCGAAAACTGCATTTTTATCGGAACCTTGTTGCTTGCAACGGGTTTAGAAGGAAGCGCTCAATCAACTGAATCGAATAGAAAAATGGAGAATATGAAAACAGTATTACATAAAGCCAATACGCGTGGTCATGCAAATCATGGCTGGCTCAACTCGTATCACACGTTTAGTTTTGCCGGATACCATGATCCTTCCCGAGTTAATTTTGGAGTACTGCGCGTACTCAACGATGACATCGTAGAAGGAGGGATGGGTTTTGGTCAGCATCCGCACGATAACATGGAAATTATTTCTATCCCTTTACGGGGTGCCCTTGAGCATGGTGACAATACGGGTGGGCATGGCATCATTAAATCAGGCGAAGTGCAAATTATGAGTGCCGGTTCAGGTATTGCGCACAGTGAAAAAAATGCATCGAAGGAAGATGAAGTAAATTTTTTACAAGTATGGGTCTTTCCTAAGGAAAAAAATATTAATCCGCGATACGATCAAAAATATTTCGCATCCGAAGATCGCATCAATAAATTTCAAACCGTAGTATCACCAGATAAAAACAGCAATGCTCTTTGGATCAATCAGGATGCATGGTTCTCGCTTGGTAAATTGATAAAAGGCTCATCAGTTGAATACACAACCAATAAAAATACCAATGGTGTGTATGCGTTTATTATTGAAGGCGATGTAACCATCAACGGTCAAAAATTGAACAAGCGCGATGGATTTGGTGTTTGGGAAGTAGAAAATCTTTCGATAACAGCCGACAGCGAAGCTGAAGTATTACTAATGGAAGTACCCATGAATTAAATAAATCCTCAAAATCCCTCTCCTCTGGAGAGGGATTTAGGGTGAGGTCTATGAAAACAAG
>JANNQJ010000341.1:0-3439 GCA_031400675.1 Cyclobacteriaceae bacterium | reverse complement strand
GCGGGTGTAGATTGTAAAGGGGTTTTGCCGGTTGTAAGCATTGTAAACCGAGAAGACCCATTGTCCCTGCCATTTTCGCGATTGGTTTTTTCTAGGAGAAAGTGTTGCCGATAAATCCAACCGATGATAAGCAGGTAGTAGATAACCGTTCCGTTCCGTAATGACATCTGGGTTATAACCATCAAACTCGTACTTACCTGCGGGTAAGGTAATAGGCCTGCCGGTGGTATAGGTAAAGTTGGCTCCAAACGACCATTTAGTGCTTAAATCGTATGCTGCATTTACATTGATCACGTTGCGTCTATCGTAATTAGCTCTAAAGGATTGCCCCAGATTTACACCCGGTATTTCCCGCATGGTTTTTGACAGCGTGTAGCTGAGCATTCCGGTGAGCTTGCCTTCTTTTTTACTCACCATAAATTCAGCTCCGTACGACCACGAGTTACCCTGGCGGTATTCGGTGGAAAGATCTTCATTAAAAAAAACAGCTGCATTGTCAGCAAAGTCGGTGACATTGCGCATGTCTTTGTAGTAGACTTCCACTAAAGTTTCATAGCTATTATTTTTAAAATTCCGGAAGTATCCGATCGCTACCTGATCAGAAATCTGCGGTTTTAAATAATAGCTGCTGGGACTCCATGTATTAAAGGGTATCGGCACCGTGCCACTGGAGATCAGGTGTGTGTTTTGTACCATGCGATTGTATGATATCTTGACAGACTGATCGGGACGAAGCACATACAGGATGCCAATGCGGGGCTCAAGGTTGGTGTATACTTTTATCGATTCAAACGCATCGTAGTGAACGGTATCCGTGCGCACAATGTTGGTATTGTCTTGTGGATCTTCATACAGGTACACATCACTCGCGCCTACATTTTGAAAAATGGATAGTCGCAACCCGTAATCAACGGTGAGTTTTTGATTGATGCGTTGTTTATTGCTGACATACAACGCGTGATCTAATGCATACAATTTTGAAAGTTCAATACTTTGAAAAATTGAACCATCGGTGTTAGGTGAAATTTTCCCCGGTGAAAATCTTCTGCCTGTCAGATGGTATCCAAATGACAATTCGTTATTCAGGTTGATGTAGTACGTAAGATCATTTTTCAAACTCAACTCCTGCAAATTAGATACCCACTCCAGTCCCTGAACAGGGTCATCCACTTCCAGTTTGTAATCAAAGTTGCTGGCAATGAGTGTGGTGTTGGAAAATAACCGCTCATTAAAAAGATGGTTCCATCGAAATGTTCCAGTGGCATTTCCCCAGGCGAACCCAAAATTTTCATCAAATTTGAAATTATCACGGCCGTTATAAAAGGCCGCGAAAAATCGATTGTTATTATTGTATCGCCAATTCACTTTTGCGTTTACATCATAAAAATAAACGATGTTGTCCTGGTTGGCGGCCTTTAAAAAAATATCGGCATACGAGCGTCTGGCCGAAACAATAAATGAGCTCTTCTCTTTTCGAAACGGCCCCTCTACCATGACTCGGCTAGCCAGGGTGCCCAAGCCACCTGAAACTCCAAATCGTTTATTGTTGCCATCCTTTGTCCGCACCTCAAGTATGGAAGAAAGTCTTCCTCCAAAACGCGAAGGGATACCTCCTTTATAAAGTTCAGAATCTTTGATCACATCGGCATTAAATACCGAGAACAAACCAAACAAATGCGAAGGGTCATAGATAGGCGCCTCATCAATCAATATCAGGTTTTGATCGGCACTGCCACCGCGAACAAAAAAACTGGAGGTTCCTTCACCTGCTGAAATCACACCCGGAAGCATTTGAATGTTTTTAATAATATCCACTTCTCCGAATAAAGCTGGTAATTTCCTTACCTGATTCATGTCGAGGTTGTTCCGGCTCATCTGAACATTCATGATGTTTTCATCCAAGACTTTATCGGTGATCACAACCTCTTCAATAAGCGTGGCCGCGTTGACTAGTTCAATATTTTGAACCTGGTTACCCGAAATGGTAACCGAGATTACCTGCGTTTGATAGCCAATAAAACTAAAGGAGATGTCGTACGTTCCTGCCGGAACGGTGAGAGCATAAAATCCATACGCGTTGGTGAGCGTTCCCGATTGTTGCGAGGCTATGTATACGCCTGCACCAATTAACTCTTCACCGTTGAGTGCATCCTTAACATATCCGTTAAGTGTGTATTTTTGTTGACTGAAGGCTGGCAGCGTACAAGCTAAAAAGCTAACGATGAAAAGTAAACGCATAGGTGATTGTAGGTCAAATTTTATACCAACTCTCTTACGGTGCCAAAGCATAATAGTTGTGTAAACTAAAACAAATACTTAAAATTTCATTTTGTATTAATATGTTAAAGCGACTCAAGGAATTTTATCAACAGTATAAATCCTACGTGCGGGTAGACTTGGTGATGTATGGGGTGCTGATTCTCATGATCATTCTATATTTTATCATCAGCCTGATTTCGCAATAAAAAAACCAGGGAAAGTCTGGACTTTTTTGCTCAACACTCAGTCGCTCGGCTGTGCCGAGTGACCAACATCCCTTCGGCATCTTGCCGAAAGTAAATCTACCCCCCTGGCTTAAGTCTGTGACTTAATCCTAAAAATAATCAGCAGTTTGTAACTTGCTTTGTAAACTTTAGCAAGCAATGTCCTCTAAGTATATTATAAGCGATCATCAAAGACCACACTTTGCTTCTTTGCAACAGTGCAGTGGGTTGATGTGTTGTCACGGCCTATTTATAAAGACATAATTATTGACTCTTTAAAATACTGCCAGCAAGAAAAGGGTTTGATACTTTATGCGTATGTTATAATGAACAACCACGTACATCTGATTGCTGCAGCGCGTGAAGGTTTTAATTTGTCGGATATATTGCGAGACTTTAAGAAGTATACAAGCAAGAAATTGTTTTCGTCTGTTGAAAAAAATGTTCAGGAAAGCAGAAAATCATGGATGCTGTGGCTTTTCCGTTCAGCGGGAAAAAATAATTCGAATAACACGAATTTTCAGGTTTGGCAGCAAGACAATAGGCCAATAGAATTATCAACTGGTGAAATGGCCAGGCAACGGTTAGATTATATACATAACAACCCGATTGTAGAAGGCATTGTTTATGAGCCTAAGCATTATGTTTATAGCAGTGCGCTGGATTATGCAGGTAAGAAAGGTTTATTGGAGATAGAATTTTTAATTTAAAAATTGCAAGCTGCAAGCTTTTTCTTATTACTGGGCTTAAGTCGAAGACTTAAGCCAGAGGGGGCCGGATGAATAGTCATCACTCGGCAAAGCCGAGCGACTGAGTGGGATTATAAACAAAGAAAAGGCTGCCCTTTTCAGGCAGCCTTTTCTACTTTTAACTCTTCACTTACAATTAGAACCTCACGTTCACAGCTAAGTTGAACATAGTTCCTAATTGACTGAAATGCGATCCATCATACGTTA
>JANNQJ010000340.1:0-3620 GCA_031400675.1 Cyclobacteriaceae bacterium | reverse complement strand
AGTAAATAGTGTAATGCCTCATTGATGTCCTTAAACTTACGATTCATTTCCTTCTCAAGAATCGCGATCTCTTCTTTCAAGTCCTTGTAATCTGTAAGATGCTGACGCAACAAAATGAAAGCGTGCATAATGGCAATATTTACATCAATCGCCTTATCATTATTCAAAACACTGGATAACATAGCCACTCCTTGTTCGGTAAAAGCAAAGGGCAAATACTTTAGCCCCCTGTGTTTACGGGAACTCATCACAAGTTGTGATGAGTTCAATACCTCGGTCCATTCACCTAGGGAAAGGCGAAACATAAAATCAGACGGGAAACGCTTTAAATTTCTTTTTACTGCTTGATTGAGCACTCGGGCCTCAACTTCGTAAAGTAAGGCAAGTTCAAAATCAAGAATGACTCTAGAACCTCTTAATTGGTATATCTTATTTTGAATAAGCTGAAGCTCCATAACAATTTAATTTACGAAAATAAAAATGGTCGTCAGACTACTCTTTGCAAACGTAAATTTGTCAGGCGTTTGGCTACAGGTTTTCCTGAAGAAGCCGTTCCATCTCTCCACTTACCTTTTTAGCTCCTTTTCGAGCAGCCTCGGCAAAATCCTTTCCTGAAGAAGCATAAATAATAGCCCGTGCTGAGTTTACCAGCAATCCACATTGCTTGTTCATTCCGTGTTTAGAAACATTTTCCAGATCGCCCCCTTGAGCGCCAATGCCAGGAACAAGAAAGAAGTTTTCCGGAGCCAACGCTCGAATACCTTCTATTCTTTCGGATTGCGTTGCACCAACAACAAACATTAATTGATCGGGCGTGGCCCAGGTCTGTGCTTTTAAGATCACTTCCTCGTATAACCTGTGGCCGTTGACTTTTGATTCAATGAGTTGGAAATCGGCACTGCCCGTGTTAGAAGTATGCGCGAGCAAAATCACCCACTTATCCTTAGACTTTAAAAAAGGTTTTACGGAATCTTCACCCATGTACGGAGCTACCGTAATGGAGTCAAAATTCATTTGCTCAAAAAATGCCTTTGCGTATAAGGCAGAGGTATTACCGATATCGCCACGTTTAGCATCGGCAATGGTAAAGCAATTGTTGGGTATATAGTCTACTGTTTTTTGAAGGCTCTCCCAGCCCTTCGGGCCAAGGGCTTCATAAAATGCAATATTGGGTTTGTAGGCTACGCAAAACTCATGGGTGGCATCAATAATCTGTTTGTTAAATTCAAAAACAGGATCACTCGTATTTCGTAGATGTTCCGGAATCTTTTCCACGTCCGTATCAAGCCCGACACACAGGTAGGAATTCTTTTTCTTGATCTGTTCAAAGAGCTGCGCGCGATTCATAGCGCCAAGTTAATAGTTATCCCCTAATAGTTATCGATGGTGATTATAGTTATCAACAAAACCACGATTAACGGTTACCTGATAACTAACAACGCTTATCGCAAGTCAATCACCTCTACACCTGGATATTTCTTCGTGTCAAATGTAAACAGCGCATCGGCTACGTTTACATTTGGAGCAAACTTAGAGATGGTGTATTTGTACTTATTGCCACTTTTGTCAAACATCGTCCAACTTTGAATGTTTTTATCCTTCTTGCCTATAATCATTTTAATTTTAAAGAACTGAGAATCTTTCTTCTCAGGCACTAAATCTATTTCTTCACAGGCAACACCACCTTCTGTTTTATCACCAATAAACAGATACTTATAGCCCTTCTTGTAGATCTCGTAAATCTTGGAAGGATTAATGTCTTCGGTTGACGGATCATAGTTATCAATATTCACTTCTTTTGCAGATGGCAGGTAGGTCCATACAGTTGTGCCGTTATTGATGATCTCCTGGTCGTCCATGACAAGGCGAAACTTGTCGCCTTTCACCGTGATCTTTCCTTTAAATTCTTCTTTCACACCCTCCACTTCATTGGTCATGCTAGAGGTAATGTTCGCTTCAAAAGAAGTAAAGGCTTTGTATTTTTTGCTCATCGCCTCCAACGTAGTTAACGCCTGGGGGTCGTATTGCGCTATAGTCAGCTGCGTAAGCGCTACAGAGAAGAGAGTGAAAAATATTTTTTTCATTTTAATTCAATCGGTTTTAATTGGACTTAGGCAAGGCCGTTGCAAAAATAGGCTACTGACCGTGTTTTTCCTTCAAACCATTCAATAATTGTTCCAAACTCAGTTGATCTTTGATTAGTACCTCACGGGCCTTACTGCCTTCAAACGGCCCCACAATACCTGCGGCCTCTAACTGATCAATCAGGCGACCCGCACGATTATACCCCAGTTTCAGCTTGCGCTGGAGGAGAGACGTGCTTCCCTGCTGGTGCATGACAATCATGTTAGCAGCTTCTTCAAACAAAGCATCGCGTTCGGAAAGGTCAACATCCGAAACTCCACCTTCATCTTCACCTTCATATTCAGGTAGTAAATAGGCCGAGTCATATCCGCGTTGTGAACCAATAAATTCACATACTTTTTCAATTTCCGGTGTATCTACAAACGGGCATTGAATTCGGATAATATCAGAACCGGAAGACAACAGCATGTCACCCTGACCAACCAGTTGATCAGCGCCACCGGTATCGAGAATCGTACGAGAGTCTACCTTTGAAGTAACTTTAAAAGATAACCGTGCCGGGAAGTTCGCTTTGATAACACCCGTAATCACATTCACAGAAGGACGTTGTGTTGCTACTACCAAGTGAATACCGATAGCACGGGCAAGTTGAGCCAGTCGGGCAATGGGCGTTTCCACTTCTTTACCGGCTGTCATCATCAAGTCAGCAAGCTCATCAATCACCAGCACGATGTAGGGCAAAAACCGATGCCCGTCTTTAGGGTTAAGTTTACGCGCTACAAATTTTGTATTGTATTCTTTTATGTTTCGCGCGCCCGCATCCTTCATTATTTCGTAGCGGTTCTCCATCTCAATGCAAAGTGAATTGAGCGTGTGAACAACTTTCCGTGTATCCGTGATGATGGCCTCCTCACTGTTCGGTAACTTCGCTAAGTAATGCCGTTCGATTTTACTGAACAACGACATCTCCACTTTCTTCGGATCGACCAACACAAATTTTAACTGCGATGGGTGTCTCTTATATAATAGAGAAGCCAGAATAACATTTAACCCTACCGACTTACCCTGACCCGTAGCGCCTGCAACAAGCAAGTGAGGCATTTTGGCCAGATCAATAACCAACACTTCGTTCGAGATAGTTTTTCCAATAGCAATCGGAAGTTCCTTATCGGTTTTCTGGAAAGCAGGTGAAGCCAGTACGGAACGAATACTTACCATCTCGCGGTTTTTGTTTGGCACTTCAATACCAATCGTTCCTTTACCAGGTATAGGTGCAATGATACGGATGCCTAATGCCGCTAAACTCAATGCAATGTCATCTTCCAGATTTTTAATGCGTGAAATTTTAATACCGGCTTCCGAAACAATTTCGTAAAGCGTTACAGTCGGTCCGATAGTAGCTTTAATGCTGGAGATACCAATCTTGAAATTGGTAAGCGTGGCAAGAATTTTATCCTTGTTCTGATTTAACTCTTCTTGCGTTACCTGTACTTTTCCTGATTCGTATTCATTTAACAATTCAAGTGTAGGAAATT
>JANNQJ010000339.1:0-11236 GCA_031400675.1 Cyclobacteriaceae bacterium | reverse complement strand
ATCAGCAATGCAATCGTGGAATTTCGTTCCATCGGGTACAGTTTTAATGGCTTGCTCTACGATATATACCGGATCATTTGAAACAAAGGCAAGTGAGTACAGCGCAGAAACAAAAACCCCTCCATACCAGCCATCACCGCTGTTCATCACATGGCCAACACGGTCTGCAATTTCAGTGGACGCATTCACCATGCCCGGTGCCATTAATCCAATAAAATCTGCTTCGATTTGAAAATCAATATCATCTGCATGCGGATTATTTTTCCAAAACCCCGAGGCTGGTGGCATAATTCCATTCAGTATATTATAACGCGAAGCCTGATTGGCGTGCGCCAGGTGATAAGCCGTATTGGACCAATGATGGGCAATTGAATCTGAGCTTGCATTCAATCCGTGTTTTTCAAATGCTTTAACAAAATTTAAATCGGTATAGATATCATCGAACAAGCCTGGTTTTTTATCCCACCAGTATTTTACATAGTGCTCATTCCATGGAATATTTAATTGGTCATCGATAAGGGAACCTTGATATTTAAATTCAACCGGGGCGCCATATACAACACCAATCGTCTGGCCGGCCCAACCACCTTTGATTTTATCTTGTAAGGATACTTTCGTCATTTTCACAGAGCCTTGTGAAAGAACATCATTGGTGCTTTCGCTTCCTGAATTACAAGCTGAAACAACATATACAGTTATCAGTAATGCAAAACGGAATATTACAACTTCACTTTTCATCTACTTCATTTCTGATTTATAAACACTCAATTCACTTATGGAAGTAAATCCTGAAACCTTTTTCGTGTATTTATTCCAATGATCCTGTATCATGGCATCGCCAATGATGCGTATGGCCTTTGTTTTTACGGGTGCAAAGCTGATCACATATTCAACAAAATGTGGCTGAAAAAATACAATATCAGTTTTCGGTAAAGGAGGATTGATCAAGGTTCTCTCTACAGGTACCCATTTTCCTTCATTGTTCTTATACTGCACGTTTAACGATGTAAACCATCCGCCAAACTCTTCCATGCCTCCTGTAAAAAAGGCAAGCATATCAATTGATTGTTCTTCCTTCCATTCGTATCCATAGTAATCTACTTTGGGCAACTTTGCTTTTGCAGCAAGACTATAAAATACGGATCCTGTACCATTGAATTTTCCATCGCGAATAACTTCGGGTGTCTGTGCATACATGGATTTACCAAACGTTACCCATGCCGAATCAATAACAGCATTATTCAGTTGATTGATGTTTGCCAAAACAGATGTCGAGGTACGGGCAATATTTTCGGTACGCACCAGAAGTTCAAAATCCTTCTTCAGAAATTTATTTCCATTATCGAGTTGAACGGTGATGTTATATTTTCCAGCAGCGGTAGGCGTACCGGAAAGTTTTCCGTTTTCGAACGACACGCCTTTTGGAAGAGTACCTCCCACAAGTTTCCAGTTATATTTTTTATTAGCATCACTATAAAAAACAAATTCAACTGGCTTGTTCACTTCCATTCTTGCGGCCGGGCCAATGTAGAACTCAACCGGAACATCAAACGTAGCAGCTGTGTTGATTGTAATTTTTTCTGCACCTGCTTTACCAGAAATCTTTCCACCTTCCGCTTTTATCAACTGGAGAGAGATAGCAAGTGTTCTGTCAATCATATCCTGAATACTGGCATCTGGCAATTCATGACGGGTGATATTGATATAGGTATCATTAAAAGGTTTTGTCCAGCCTTCAATGGGGAGATACAAATTTGCTGGTAAGCCTTTGAACCCATAAACAATTCCTAATAGTCCGGCTACTGTCGCTGCCTGGTTGTCTGCATCAAAGCCCATCGCACAGGAAAGGTCAAGCGTACGCTGGAAATCACCATTACCATATAACATCGCTAAAATTCCGCAAGCGCCATTGAGGTTTGCGTTCCAAATTGTCTTGGTCAGATCAGGCTCATTGATATAGTACTTTTCTGCCAGCTCTTTCCATGCATCCTGCCATTTATTGGGATACTTCTTCTGCAGCGCAATCATATCACGAATAGTTTGCGCATACCTGCCATTCGCAGGTAATTCTTTTAATCCGATATCAATCAGCTTACGAACATCTTTTTCAAAGAATGCTGCCGCGTACATGGCGCCATAATGAACTGTTGGCTCCGCACCCCACTCATCACTTGTAATGAGTGCAGCCCAATCGGATTTTTGCGAGGCATACTTTACCATACCGGGTGCCGTATATGCCCAGATCTCGTTGATCAACTGTGGGTCGATCTGGAACCAATGCGGATTTATATTCTTATCACCGGTGAAGGGTGGTGTGTACCCAAAGTGCATTAATCCCAGCGCCCCACGGTTCGCAAGCCATACGCGATCACGAATGTGAAACATCCAGGCTTCACGCATTTGTTCATACGTAGGCTCATAGCCGTATTTTTCCAT
The DNA here is from genome assembly GCA_031400675.1 of Cyclobacteriaceae bacterium. Lineage (GTDB taxonomy): Bacteria > Bacteroidota > Bacteroidia > Cytophagales > Cyclobacteriaceae > UBA2336. Next base: position 8,800 of record JANNQJ010000339.1, on the reverse strand, counting down.
GTTCAATAAATACATGTACTCAACATCGGTATCATCATCCGAAAAAGCTCCCTTATACTGCTTCAGCTTGTCTAAATTTTTTGTATAGCCATAAGGCCATTTCGCTTCATCACCCGGAGCATTCACATATTTATTCTCATGCGGTAGTCCGTAAATATTTCCTATCATCTGTCCAATCCACGCACCCGCAATTTTATCGCGAAGCTCTGCCTTGGTAATAGTCTTAGTCTGACTAAAAGCCGAATGAGACAGGAACGTAATGACAAAAAATATTATCGAAATTGTATATCTCATGTTATGGATTTTGAACAAGGTTAGGATTTGTATTCAACGCTGTTTGTGGTATTGGGAATAATTTTTGATCATCTCCTGTGGCTGGTTTTCCAAACCAAGCATCACCCCAGACACCAAAGCGTATTAGATTCTGCCGTCTATGGCCTTCCCACGCAAACTCTCTTCCCAATTCATCCAATAATTCTTCTTCCGTGAGCGTACCAATCGTATAAGGTGTAAGTCCGGCTCTTGTTCTAATCTTCTGCAGGTCGGGGTCATCAATAAATTCTCCCGCACGGCCCAAGCGGTAAAGAGCCTCAAGTTTCGTGTACAGTACATCTGCATACCGAAAAAGAACAAAATCATTTTCCATATCCGTTACATCATAACTCAGTTCCTCCTGGTATTCATACTTGACAACCCGGGCACCCTCCCATTCTCCGCGTGAATCATAATTTGCAATGGTAGGTGTATAGATAAAGGGTTCGCCATCGATAACGATGGGGTTACCGTCAATATCGTATTGCTGGCCAAACAAAAAAGCATTCCTTCGAATATCAATAGGGTCATACTTCGTAAAGAAATCAGGGTTGAGCACAAAACCATCCCAGGGTATACCGGTCATGTTAAACGTTGCCCGGCTGGCAGAATTTAATGTTAGGTGTGACCAATAAAAATGTTCATCGGTGAGTTGCGCGTGAAATGGGATAACAAAGATGTTTTCAAATTTAGGTTCATCTATATCCGGTTTATCATTCTGCACTATAAAATTGGAAAAATAATCGTCTCTTATTGCGTATGCATTGAGTGCTATAATATTATTACAGGCAGTCAATGCTTCTTCGTAATGACTCTCATCAATCCACTCTTCCGCATTCATATACATTTTCGCCAATAACATATACGCCATGGACTTCGTTACCCTGCCATAATATTCAGGTGTGGGTAATTCCTGTAATGCATCAATGTTATCTTCAATCTCCTGTACAATAAAATCATACACAAATTCTCTATCCTTCTGTGGTGGGGGTTCCCTGTCACCGTAGGTGGTCGAGAATGGAATATTACCCCAATAGTCTAATGCCCAGTAGTAATAAAATGCACGGAGAATCCTAATCTCCGCCAATACCCTTTCTTTATTTTCAAATTCAACAGGTGATATCACATACAAAATCTCATTACAAGCTGATACTCCTTCAAAAACCATATCCCAGGATTTCGTAAGAATTTTATTTGTGGGAGTTACACTGTGTTTATGGATTTCATCCCAACGGCCTTGCTCATACCATTCGCCATTATACTTTGCAGGGATCACCAGTTCATCTGCAGCAAGCTCACCTAATGTCCAAAGTCGTTGCTCTTCAGGGTAAGGTTGCAATTTTACATAGGCACGACCCGCATAGGCAATCACATCCTTCTCCGTTTTAAAGAAATTATCAACAGGGATTTCGGAATACACCGTCTCTGAGAGATCAAAACATGAAACTGTTAAGAAGACTAATGCAATAGCCGATGTAGTTTTGATTAGATGCCTTTTCATAGTGTTCATCTTTTATTTTAAAAAGTCGCATTTATTCCAATCGTAAGAGAGGTCGTTCTCGGGTAATAAGATAGCCTATCAATACCCGGCTCCAATCCCGCAAGGTTAACTTCAGGATCAATACCTTTGTATTTGGTAATCCAAAAAACATTTTGGGCTGAACCGAATACACTTAACCTGGATATGTATTTCGCGTTGAGGTTAAAAGTGTAATTCAGTGTAACGTTGTCGAGTTTGAGAAATGACGCATCTTCCACATACTTTGAGGAGTAGGTAATATCCCCGACAAATTCCGGGCTTTCATATTGGGTATGAACAATATTTCGAAGCCCTATGCTTTGCCAGGATTCATAATACAACCGATAAGAATTCAACACCTTACCACCAATGCCCGCTCGAAAGTTTACACTCAGGTTCCAATTTTTATACGTTAGGTTATTACTCCATCCTATTACTCCGAACGGATTTGCAGTGCCAATCTTTTCCCAATCCTCTTTATCGACTTCTCCAATCGGGTTCTGATTTTTAAAGGTGTCATAACCCGTTTCATCTACACCAAGCCAAATCGGACCATAAAATGTACCAAGCTCCTCTCCTTCCTGTATGCGTTGAGTCCATACACCTATTGACCCTCCTATGAAAGCTGTTTCATACGATGATTGTGTAAACTCAGCGTTAGATATTTCATCCAAAAAATTTTTATTGTGGCTAAAAGTCAACGTTGAATTCCATTGAAAATTATTCCTTTTCATCAATACACTATTCAATGTTAACTCAATCCCACGGTTACTGATGGTGCCGACATTCGTAAAAAGATAAGGATATAAATAAGGTGGAACTGAAACCTGAAATTCCCAAAGCAAATCTGTCGTTTTCCTGATATAATATTCGAGGCTTCCGCTGAGTCTACTACTTAAGACAGAAAAATCAACCCCGATATTCAACTCCTTCTTCTTCTCCCACCTCAAATCAGGATTTGGATTCTGCCCGGGTCCATATGAATTAATCCACTCTTGATTATAGAATAAACTCCCCACTCGTTCCAATAAAATAAGAGATCGATACGGTGCAAAGTCCTGATTTCCTGTTACGCCATACCCTACACGTAATTTCAAATCATTAATCCATTCTACATTTTCAATAAATGACTCCTGGTTTAATCTCCATCCTAAACTTATAGCTGGAAACCAGCCCCATTTATTATTATCACCAAATTTCGAGGAGCCTTCTCTTCTTAAAGAGGCGGACGCGAGGTATTTCTCATTGAAGTTGTACATCACCCTGCCAAACATCGCAATAAGCGTACTTCCTTCCTTGTATGAACCCATTTCGCCCTTACCTTCTCTAAAATAAGAGCCCGCTGCAATGTTGTTGTATAGAAATACATCTGTATCAAAATTATAATTGCCGATATAAGAACTGTTTTGTTCAAATTCTTGATAAGAATATCCGGCCACCGCTTGGAGGTTATTACTACCAAAGGATGTTCCATAATTAAAAACACTCTCAAACTGAGAGTTGCTATTACGACCATTCGCTATTTCGGCTTCACCGTTTAACCCAAGAATAGTGGGGTAGAACTGAGTTTTATAAGAATTCTCCTCCCATTCAGATTTCTGCGTTGAAATAAAGTTCTCCCAGGTAAGGTCATCAATGATTTTAACGGTTGCCCTTAAGTTCAAAACAACATCATTTGTCTGCCCATCGCGAGTTCTCTCTTTTAACATTGCAACCGGGTTATAATACTCAAGTCCTTGTTCATAAGAATATCCACCTGTTTCGGGATCTGAATCGTCATATACGGGTTGGGTCGGATACTGAATAAAAGCCTGCCGAAAAAGTTCATAGTTTGCTGGCTTATAGTTTCTTAGATTATTCGTAAGGTTAAAGTCCAGGGTGAGTCTGTCTTCCAGAACCTTTTGCTTGATATTTGTCTTAAACAGGAGTCGCTTGGATTCATTGTCGGAAAGAAGACCCTGACCTATGCTATGCGTTAGTGAGGTACGATGGGAAAATTTATCTGTACCACCTGAAAGTGCCAGATTCTGCTGATAACTGATGGGAGCATCACGTGTGATCTCTTCAAACCAGTCTGTGTCGCTACCCAATAAAACCCCATTGGGATCGAGAGTAGTATAATTTTCAACAGCATCTTCGAATTCTGATGCGGATAGATTTTTTACTCCCCTTGGTCCAACTTGTGTAGACACCTGTGCAGAATATTCAAAGGTGCCCTTCCCTTGCTTTGCGGCTTTGGTGGTAATAATGATGACACCATTAGTACCTCGCGTGCCGTAAATGGCTGCTGCCGATCCATCTTTTAACACATCCATGGATTCCACATCCTGAAAATTGATATTCTTCAAGTCGGCACCAATTACTCCATCAATAATGATTAATGGACTCTGGCCTGAGGTAAGTGTATTGGTGCCTCGTAAAAGAATCTGATATCCTGATAATGGATCAGCACCGTTTGGTTTTGTGATTGATAAGCCTGCCACCTTTCCTTGTACTAAGCCCATCGGATCATTAAACGTACCCGTATTAAAATCTTTTTCTTTCAGTGAAGTTACCGCTCCCGTTAATTCTTTCTTTGTTGTTGTACCATACCCGATCACTACAACTTCGCTCAGCTCTTGAACCGATACCTTCAACTCTACATTGATGCTACTCCTGCCATTTACGGAGACTTCCACAGTCTCAAATCCAATAAATGAAAAGATCACTACTGCATTTTCGGAGACGTTGAGCGCATAGCGGCCATCACCGTCCGTAATGGTTCCGATTTGTGTACCCTTCACAGAAACATTCACACCCGGAAGCGGACTGCTCGATGCATCCGTGACCAAACCGCTAATGGCAACTTCGGTAGACTGCGATGATAACTCGCCAATTGAAGACATTAAAATGAGTGCCGAACATACAGCCCAAAGCGTTCTTGGATAAAATGTAGAAAATGCTTTCATATTCTTCCTGTTATAGTAACCTGTTATGATAGAGATAACTCCTTTTCTAATAAGGACAATTCATTCTTGTACGGGATTGATGATTGAGCACCCATGCGCGTAACGGTAATGGCCGAGACTTTCGAGGCTGTCTTCACCGCCTCCAAAATTGTTTTTCCCTCAGAAAGACCTACACAAAGCGTTCCACTGAAGCAATCACCGGCCGCAGTAGTGTCAACAGCTGTGACTTTCGTAGCCTCTACTATATAGTATTGATTCTTCTCCTTGATAAACGCCCCCATCGAACCCATGGTGATGACTACATTTTCCACACCTTTCGCACTAATCACATCTGCTGCCTGTTTTGCACTATCCCAGTCAAATACTTTGATGCCCGAAAGTATTTCTGCTTCTGTTTCATTCGGAGTAACCAGGTAAAGACATTTAAGTAATTTATCAGATAATGTGCGCGCAGGTGCTGGGTTTAGTATTACCGGAATTCCCTTTTTATTGGCAAGTTCTGCGGCATACTCTACGGTCTCAATTGGAATCTCCAGCTGCATTAGTAAAAAGTCTGCACTTTCTAATTCTTCTTTAGCTTTTAGAATATCGGCAGGTGTTAAACTTCCGTTTGCACCTGATGCCACCGCAATACAATTCTCTCCGTGTGAGTCCACCATAATCAGGGCTACACCCGAGGGATTCTTCGGGTCAGAAAATATATAATCCGTATTGATTCCTTCTGAGTTGTAAAGCTCAACGGACTGTTTCCCAAAAACATCATTCCCGGTTTTGGAAATAAAAGTGATTTTCCCTCCCTGTCGCGCAGCGGCTACCGCTTGATTAGCCCCTTTTCCTCCTGCATTCATGAGAAAGGTTCCACCAATAACTGTTTCACCAGGGATTGGCAGTCTGTCGGCTTTAATAACCATATCGGTATTACAACTTCCGACAACGATGATCTTTTTAGTGCTCATGGGTAGGCATTGCTAAGTTTAGATAAATTTACTATTTCAAACGATTGAAAATCGTCAATAAATGATCTTATTACACACCATTAAAATACTAGTTAAAAATTTAAACTGTTGATTTACAGTTATATACTAATCATATAGTATACAAATTCAATAATTATAATTCTTCCAAATTCATCTGCACATTAGACAATAAAAATTCTACAAACGATTGCCCCGCAAATTGGAGCAGTGCAACGCATTATTACAGATGCTGGGAATCAACAAGGGTGGGGAAACACAAATAATTTTAGGATATAATCCTGAGCAAAGACTTTCTATTTCGCGACTTTTCGGACGGAGTCAATCACCGTTCCATCCACCCACTTGATCACCGCCACAATTTCATCATCAAATTTCTGTTTAGCTGGAACACCACAGATTCTTTCTGCTTCCTTTTTTAGTTCTTCAATTGTTTTAATTGGCAGGCCACTGTCTTTCGCTTTATTGATTAAATCCTGGCGCAACGGATTAATAGCTATTCCGCGCTCTGTAACAATTACATCAATCAATTCCCCGGGCCCGCAAATTGTAGTGACCTCATCGCGGATCACCGGAATTCTATCACGGAAAAGTGGAATAGGGAGGATCGTACATTTTGCAAATAAACAATTCTGCCATCCACCAATCCCATGTAACAATACCCCATCCGAGTGAGTGACTACGTTGGCATTAAAATTTACATCCACCTCGGTTGCCCCCAGAATCACTACATCCACAAGCTGTGCAAAATTTCCCTTCCCGTGATAATTATAACTGGTGAATGGACTTGTATTTACATGCCTGGGGTTATCTCTCATCGACTTGACACCATCAAGATCAAATGTCTGTCCATCTAAAATATATTCCACCAATCCTTCATTCAACATTTCTACGAGATACTTATTACTACCGCCTCGTGCAAAGCGAGCCTTCATACCTTTCTTCCTCAGCATCTCGGCAAAGTAAATACCAATGGAAAGTGCGGTGCCTCCCGCACCTGCCTGAAAAGAAAATCCATCTCTTATGATACCTGCATATTCACAAAACTTAGCGGTCATCTCGGCAAGTAATAACCTGTCAGGGCTTTTTGTAATTTCTGTTGTGCCTGATACGATTTTCTCAGGGATACCGATTTTATCAACCTTTACAACATAGTCCACATAGTTGCCTTGTAATTGCCAGGGCAAACACGGGAACGGCACAAGATTATCGGTCACCACGATCACCTTATTCGCATATTGTGAATCAGCCAGTGCAAATCCTAACAATCCACAAGCTGCAGGTCCATCCACACCGTTGGCATTCCCGAAAAAATCTGCTGTTGGTGCAGCAATCACTGCAATATCAATTTGAACTTCGCCATCCTGCACGGCCTGGTAGCGGCCACCATGAGATCGAAGCACGCCAACGCCTTTCATTTTACCCTCCGAAGTGAAGCGACCCAGTTGACCGTTCATGCTTCCTTCAATATGATGGATGGTACCGTCTTCTAAATATTTGATTAATGGCGCATGGCATTCGAAGGAGGCAGAAGGAAACCATACTAAATTTTTAATTCCCAGCCCTGCTGCGATATCAAATATCTGCACCGCAATCAAATCGCCATTCCGGAAGTGATGGTGTGTGGAGATGGTCATACCATCTTTCAACCCAGCTTGAATTAAAGATTCCTTTAATGATGATACTAGCTTATTGCCATCATCAGGAAAATCCACGCAGGAAGAAATTCGAGGTGCAAATTTATTTCCCTCAGGACGATGTTTTCCTATTCCTTTGTAGGGTACCACAGCCTTTCCATTTACTTCCGTAGGCACCGCTCTACCAAGAGCATTCACAACCAACTTACCGTACTTCTTCATGCTTGTGCCTTCATTGCGTCATCTTGATTCCTCCAGTCTGGATCTAACTTTCCGAGCGAGATTGCCTGATCAATTGTACGTTGTGCTCTTTTCACCACAGGTGCATCAATCATCTTTGTACCAAGCGATACTACTCCAAGTCCTTTTTGGGTTGCTTCCATAAAGGCGTTTACAATTTTCTTTGCCTTTTCAATCTCAGCTTCATCGGGCGCAAAATTATCGCGAATGACTTTTATTTGCCGTGGGTGAATACAGCCCATGCCATCAAAGCCCAATGCTCTCGAGCGAAGTACATTTTCTTTTAACGCATCCAAATCTCCTGCGTCACTAAACACTGAATCAATTGCCTGAATACCCGCTGCCTTACACGCGTTGATTACCTGGCATCGCGCAAACAGCGATTCGGTTCCTTCTTTAGTACGGTTCACTCCTAAGTCGGCTGTGTAATCTTCTAATCCTATTGCCATGGCCACTACGTTATCGGCAGCCTGTGCAATCTCAAGAGCCTTCATCACACCAATGGCACTTTCAATAATTGGCATTAACCAAACAGGGTTTCTTGATTTCAATTTGTTTTGAATTACATCAATGCGCTCATTCACGAGCTTCAGCTGGTTAGCGCTTTCACATTTTGGTACTAACACCAGATTCACATGATGGGGAATGATGAAGTCAAGGTCTTCCAGCCCAGCTGGCATCTGGTTTATTCGTACCATTCGCTCTGTTCCTAAGAAGTCCAGCGAACGCAATGCATTGCGTACTAAAAATCGTGCTTCATTTTTTTTATTGTGTGCTACAGCATCCTCAAGATCGAGAATAACTCCATCAGGTTTATGAATACCGGCATTAATCATTAGGCTGGGTGTATTCCCAGGCAGGTAGAGTCTGGTAATCCGATACTGATCTCGTTTAGTTGTGTATCCATTTTCTGGAAGCATTTCTGGCAGATACTCCTTGTCCGTTTTTATTACTTGCTTGATGGCAGCTTCAAGTCGCGCTACTAACACAAAGGGCAACGCACCTTTATCAACAATTTTTAGTACAGCGTGATCAACCTCAAAGAATTTGAGCACTTCTTTACATAGTGATACAATGCTCTCTCCATAAAGCGATTTCACTTTACTTTGAAGATCAATTTGTAATCCTCCTGATTTGCTTAGCTCAAAAGAAACATAGCAATCAGACCGA
>JANNQJ010000338.1:0-2739 GCA_031400675.1 Cyclobacteriaceae bacterium | reverse complement strand
CTTAAGCAACCACTGGTTCATCGTCTATCATCGACGACCCATAAATGAGACCGACAGAAATTCCAGGGTGGTGTGCATCGATGAAATGCGGTTTGATGAGTACGGATTCATCCAACCAGTAACCATTTCGAATGAAGGCGTGAGAGCGCACCCGCTAAGATGAAACCAATCCTCATTAATAATCAATAATTAATAATTAACAATTATGCCCACCTCCTACCCAATCTTTCAAAAATGGTCTTCCGGCAAAACAGCGATCAACATCTTCCTCAAGATTCCGAACGCATGGACGGCGGAGATGATCAGCTACCTGGACTTCGATGCTATTACCATCGATCTACAGCATGGCCCCCTTGACTATCCTGAGATGATCGCAATGCTGCAGGCCATGAACAAGGAAAAATACCCGATGGCACGCCTGTCCTGGAATGATGCCGCCGAAGCCATGCACACACTCGACGCTGGCGTGAAAGGGATCATTTGTCCCATGATCAATACCAAGGCGGAAGCAGAAGCCTTTGTTTCCGCTTGCTTTTACCCTCCCATTGGCACTCGCAGCTATGGACCCTGGCGGGCAAATGTTCCCTCGCGAAGTACATACATGAAGGATTATCATGAAGATATTCGCAGATTCGCTCAGATCGAAAGCAAGGAGGGGTTAAAGAACGTTGATGAGATAGCATCCACCAAATACCTCTCCGGACTTTACCTCGGTCCTTATGACCTGAGCATAGACTTAGGCTATGAAAAGATGGCTGACTTTTCCGACCCTACCTTCATGAAGCACGTAAGGACTGTGCTCGATGCTGCCAGGAAGCATAAGATTCTATGCGCGGTACAAGCATATAATGAAGATGATGCCGCCATGCTGGGTAAGATGGGATTCGACATGATAACTCCCGTGGATGAAAGCGCTGTGATGATGCAGGCGGTGAGGGAGAAATTGGAGAGGGTGATTAACAAGATGAAATAGGAAGAGGTGTTGATGTGTTGAAGAAGTGTGTAAGACACGTAACTTGTCATGCTGAGCGGAGCCGAAGCATGACGGAGCCCAAGCATGACGGAGCCGAAGCCATTCGGGTAATTGAATTAACCTTTACTATAGGATGATGGTGACCAATAGTATGCCTCAAATTGCTGTGTGCCGTCTATAATAACGTAGGAGGTAATGTGGCCACGACCAAAGGACAACTTAGACCTAAATAGCAAAACTGAAGATATGAAAAACAAAATGACTCACTTTGCAATTCACATTGACAATATTGAAAGAGCAAAGAATTTTTACGGACAAGTATTTGATTGGGGTTTTACGTCTTACGGACCACCCGACTTTTTACAAATAAAAGCTGACAAAACCGACAACGGAGAGCCAATCGGAGCGTTACAAGCAAGGACATATTCTCCTGTGAAAGAAAAGTTAATAGGATTAGAATGTACCGTGACAGTTGAAAGCGTTGACGAAATAATTAAAAGGGTTCAAAACAACGGTGGACAAATACTTATGCCCAAGACAGCAATCCCATATGTTGGTTGGATTGCAAAGTTTTTGGACACTGAAGGGAATCTTGTTTGTGCAATGCAGTCTGACAACTCAGCAAGAGTTTAAAAAAATGGATAGGCTGCGAAAAATTCATCCTGACTTTCTCTACTTATTAGAGTTTAAGGAACAAAAGGTGATTGACTTGTTCAAAGACCTACGAGAATACATTCTTGAAATCTATCCGGACAGTAACGAGATACTTTATCATACCCACGCTTTAACAACTGTATTCTCCATTTCGGACAAACTAGCAGACGCTTTTTGCATGCTACCCATTTACACGAACCATTTAAACCTAGGTTTCAATAAAGGCACGTTACTTAAAGACCCAAATAAATTATTGACTGGGACAGGAAATTTGATTAGGCATATTCCTGTTGACACCCCCAAAGATTACAGAAACAAAAAAGTAAAAGATCTCATAAAATCGGCAGTAGACTTTGCCATTGCCGACATGGAGAAACCGACTAAATCAATGGGAAAGACGATTTGTAAAATCAAACAACAGGACAAGCGATAAGGTGCATTAGAGCTTAGTGAAAACCACTTTACCCCCAACAAAAGTTATGGGATACGTGAGTGATGGCTAAGCTTAAAGTTTTTACCTTCGTTCAGTGGCTTGGCCACTGTGAACAGAGACGTACTCAAAAGCTTTTGCAAACTAATATGAACGCAGAAATACGAGCATACCACAACAAACAAGCAGCAGTTCACAAAAAGGTTTGTAACCTCCTCTCAGAGACAATTAGCAGCGAACTGTCAGAAGCAGAAAGTAAACTTTGGCACGCACACCCCGTCTGGTTTATAGATAGCAATCCAATTGTTGGCTACAGCAAACAAAAGGCAGGTATTAGACTGATGTTTTGGAGTGGCGCCGACTTTGCAGAAGAACTCTTAAACGTAAGGGGAGAGAAATTTAAAGACGCGTCTATTTTCTACAACCATGCTTCTGAAATTGAAATTAAAGACATTAAACGATGGCTGAGCAAATCAAGAGAAATACAATGGGACTATAAAGACATTGTGAAAAGAAAAGGGCGCTTAGAGAGAATAAAATAATTTGCATGATTGACATTAGGAAATGAAATGTGAAAACAACAACCGAACACGATAAGCGAATCGCAAAAATCACATTCGCCTCAGTATACCCTCACTACCTGAGGAAAGTCGAGACCAAAGGCAGAACAAAAGAAGAATTG
>JANNQJ010000337.1:0-10679 GCA_031400675.1 Cyclobacteriaceae bacterium | reverse complement strand
ATTTCTGAAACCGGAGAGCGTTTAGGACTACATTCCACACGTTTTCCTCACGACAGTATTCCACAGGGTGATATTTATCAAGAACTTATTAAACGATATTTTATTTGTCCACCCACTGTGATGTTTACACATGAAGTGATGGATCATCTTGGAGGATATGATGAAACGTTAGCCTATGAAGATTTTGATTTTTGGATACGTTCGTCTCGAAAATTCAAATACATATACTCACCAACTGTTTTAGTAAGGAAAAGGATAACAGGAAAAGCCCTGGCAGACGAACAATTTGTTCTGTTTAGTAAACATTCCCGCACTACGCTTAAGGTGTGTGAGAAAATTTTAAAGCTTAACGAAACACTGGAAGAGCAAAAAGCGCTTTCAAGAAGAATCCTTTACGAAATAAAACTCAACCTAAGACTCCTGAATTTTAGAACAGTGATTAGATACTTTTTTCTGTGGTTAAAGAATAAAAAAATATCGGCTACAAGCTACAAGCTTCAAGCTACAAGCTTGTAGCCTGCAACTTGAGACTTGAAGCTATTTACTTCCGGTTATCTTCCCCAATCACCATACTGTAGTAACTTTCGTATCGGGAAGTGGCAATTGATCCAGACTTTACCGCATCCAGAATAGCACACTTTGGCTCATTCACATGAATGCAGCTTGAACTGAATTTGCAATTCAATCGAAGCTCACGCATCTCCGGAAAGTAGTCAGATAGTTCTTCTTCCGAGATATTATTAAGACCAAATTCTTTGATACCCGGAGTATCGATGATACGGGTAGTTTCATTCAACTGAAACATCTCCGCAAACGTAGTAGTATGAGTTCCTTTTTCCGAGTAGTCGGATATAGCACTTGTTTTTTGTTCGATGGATGGGGATAACTTATTGAGCAGTGTGGATTTCCCTACCCCAGAATGCCCGGCCAGTAAAGTTGTTTTTCCTTTTAGGATACTCAGCACCTCTTCCTGGTTTTCTTCTAAAGCAGAAATTTCCAAACAACGAACCCCAATCCGTTCGTATAATTCGATGAGTTTGTTCTGTTCATGCAGTGTCTCTTGATTCATCAGATCTTTTTTATTGAATATAATTACCTGTGGAATGCGAAACGACTCGGCTGCCACCAGGAAGCGGTCAATAAATCCAAGAGATGTGCGTGGTAGGATAAGCGTAACCACTACCATAGCCTGATCAATATTGGCAGCAATCACGTGGGCATGGCCTGTCTTTTTTACGGACTGCCGGACGATGTAATTTTCACGCGGAAGAATTTCATGAATAATCCCTTCCCCTTTCTCAAGATCGAATGAAACGCTGTCTCCAACCGCAATGGGATTTGTTTCTTTGATTCCTTCTAACCGAAGTTTCCCCCGCACGCGACATTGAATTGTGTTACCATTTTCTGATAACACATCGTACCAGGAGCCAGTGGATCGCATCACGAGTCCTTTCATGTGTTAATATTTATTTCTATTATGGTCACATGGAATCGCATATTGACTAACATCTCTTTGGGTTAGCGCAGTGCATGACGATTTCATGCTTTTAATATTTTCCGACAACGCGTCATTACTTTTTCAGTTGCTCCCAGGTTTTCTTCCACATATTGCCGGGTAACTTCGCAGGCCAGTAAAAAAGTTTGCGGCAGGTTGATCATTTCATACTTGTGTTTAAAGTCCAGATAATCTGAAACTTCAAACGCACCTCCGCGATTAATCAAATCAACCGCCTCCTGAAATTTTTGGTAGTTTTTATCACCAAAGAAAATCGGGATGCCGTAGCAGGCTGCCTCCAAAATGTTATGAAGTCCTTTCCCAAAAGCCCCGCCCACATATGCGAACTCTCCATATTTATACAGTCGTCCCAGCATACCAATGTTATCAATGATCATCACCTGGCAATCTTCAACTTTTTTGTTTTCTGCTTTTGAGTACCGAATTGTTTCTGAGTTGAGAGCCTTTTCCAAATTATGAATGAATGACTCTGAAATTTCATGCGGAGCAATAATAAATTTGATGTTATAATAGTGCTCGTTGATAAATGGGATCAGCACATCCAGGTCTTCGGGCCAACAACTTCCGATGACCATGATTTTTTCATTGCTCTTGAATTTTTGCACCAGCGGTATTTCGGCACCGCTCTTGACCATTTCATTCACTCTGTCGAAGCGGGTGTCACCTGCTTTTGTACAATTCTGAATTCCCAGTGATTTCAATAACTTGATAGATTCGTCATTCTGTACAAAAAAATGATGGAAGTTTGTTAATATTTTCCTGTAAAAGCCACCATAGTTTTTAAAGAAGAGTTGATCGGATCGGAAAATTGAGGAGACAGAAAGTATTGGAATATTCCTCCGCTTGAGCTCCGAGGTATAGTGAAACCAAAATTCATATTTGATGAAAACTGCCAATACGGGATTAACTGTTTCAATCAAGCGAACGGCATTTTTATGTGTGTCCCACGGCAGGTAAAGGATGTAATCAGCCTGATCATAATTTTTTCGCACCTCATATCCGGAAGGTGAGAAAAAAGTGAGCAGTATTTTATGCGATGGAAATTCACCTTTTAATTTTTCCATTACAGGTCTTCCTTGTTCAAACTCACCCAAGGATGCACAATGCACCCAAATGACAGGAGATGTATTTGATTCAAGCCGCTGTTGAAGCTTTTTAAAAAACCCCTTTCTGCCGGTAATGAATGACCTGGCCTTCTTGTTAAAGAAACTGGCAAGAAAATACCCGATTCTCAACCACAAGAGGGTAAAATTGTAGATAAACGACATAAGTTGCTAAAATATCAAACATTAAGCGCTCATTCTCTTGCAGTTAGTAAATAATTTTGAAAGGTTTACAGGAATATAGTTTACCAAAATCATTAATTTCGAATTCATCATCAATCTCAAAACGAACCATAATTATATGAAGAAGATTTACATCGCAGGAATAATGATTTTTTTGGTGGGCTCAATGGCCCAGCCGGTAAAAACAATGGCACAAAATGAAGAAGACATTGCAGCTTTCTTGCAAGCGGGAGAGGAAGATGCTTCCAAATTGATAACAGCTTATTTGGAACCGGTTGTAAAAAGTCTTTCATATGGAATGACTGGAGGATGGTATACAACAGCGAAAGCTCACAAATCACTTGGTTTTGATGTGAGCGTTAGTGTGAACCTGGCGTTCATACCTAGTTCCGATAATTTTTTTAATCCTAATTCTCTTAATTTATCAGCCACTACGTATGACGGAGCAAGACCTGATGGTTCTACTGCTGCCTTTGATCCAACCAAAAAGGCACCCACTATTTTTGGACCAAAGGATGAAACTCAATATTCTTCATCCTATGATCCAGATGGCTCTGGTCCGTTAGGTCCACAAACTTATGTTTTTAGTGGCCCAGAAGGATTTGACGTAAAAAAAGAAATTGGTTTTGCGGCAGCACCCGCTCCCATGATACAACTTGGAATAGGAGTAATAAAAAATACGGATTTAAAAATCCGCTTTGTACCCAAGCAAGAGTTTGGTTCATCAGAGTTGCAAATGTTTGGCATTGGTGTAATGCATGATATTAAGCAGCATATTAAAGGAATTAAGTTATTGCCATTTGATTTATCTGCGTTAGTGGCCTATAACTCTGTTTCGGGGTCAACAGATTTATCAAATACCGACCCTACTGACGGCAGTCCGGATAGCCCGGATGGTATTGGTGATTACAAATTTAATTCCTGGGTTATTCAGGCGTTGATTTCAAAAAAGATTTCGGTGCTTACAGGTTATGCAGGATTAGGGTATAGCATCGTGAATACCAAAGTTGATGTTAAAGGAGATTATTTGATCGTTCCAACTTCGGGTGGTGATCTTACAGTAACCGACCCAGTTACCATTGACTTTAAAAATAACAGCATGCGGCTTACATTAGGAATGCGATTAAAACTTGGCCCCGTATTTTTTAATGGTGACTACACTTTTCAAAAATACAATACACTTTCCGTTGGATTCGGCTTTGCCGTTCGGTAAGAATTTAACGTGTAAAAATTTATTGGCCTAGACGGAACCGTCTGGGCTTTTTTTTGCTGGAAAGTAATAGAAGCTGACCAAATAAGTGGTCACGAATGAATTGTTTTATATCTTTCGATATTGCTGGGTTTACTATAGAGTGGCTATGAGAATATCTGTACTTTTCTTTTTTCTTGTTTCGGTGTTGTGTGTGCCTGCACTTCATGCGCAAATTGATCCTTCCCTTTCAGCGCCACAGTACGTTGATCCAGCCGATTTAAAATCGGTACTTTTCAAAAACAAATCCACAGAAAAACCTGATACCGGAACTCCTCAAAAAGGAAAATTAATTCTCTTTGTGGTTCCTGCCATCGGCTCAAATCCTTCGCTCGGTGCTTTTTATGGTGTGGGGGCAACCGGTGCTATGTTTTTGGGTGATCCAGCCACTACAAGTATATCAAACTTAAGTAGCTCCATTCTCTTCACTACCAAAAATCAATTTGTTGGCTCCCTGCGAGGAACTATTATGACCCCTGGAAACGGGTGGGAGATGTTGGCTGATTTTAAATACAGTTTTTTTTCTGAAAATACGTATGGACTTGGAAGTGACGACAGTCAGCCAATTAATGAAAGCTGGAACTGGGGTGGAGTACAAACAGCCGGTGTGAGCGGAGCACAGCCGATGACCTTTAACCAGGTTAAAATTTACTATACAGCATTAAAAGAAATAGCTGACCATATATATGTGGGGATAGGCTATCACCTGGATTACCATTATAAAATTAAAGACCTGAGCCTGAATCTTGAAGCTACTGAACAAGTCGTGACGAGCCACTATGCATATAGTCAGTTAAATGGATTCAGCACAACAAACTATACCACATCGGGTACCAGTTTTAATTTTGTATACGACAGCCGTGATCATACCGTGAATGCTTACAAGGGCGCTTTTTTGCAACTTGCTTTTCGCACAAACCCTGAATTTTTAGGAAGTGAGAAAGATTCGAAACAGTTATATATGGAAGCAAGAGTATTTAAGAGTTTGTCGAAAGAACGGCCTCGCCACCTGTTGGGTTTTTGGGGAATAGCCAATGTGGAGATTTCCGGTAGCCTGCCTTACCTGCACATGCCAGCCAGCGCATACGATATGCGCAACCGGATAGGCAGGGGATATGTGGCCGGTAGGTTTCGTGGACCTGGTTGGGTGACGGCAGAAACCGAATATCGATTTCCCATTACAAGGAACGGAGTGCTGGGGGGAGTTTTATTTGCCAGTGCTACCACCACTTCCCGCGATGCCATTGTAGTGGGAACGGAGTCACTGCCCAAACTCAATTTGTTTGAAGCACTTCGGCCTGCAGGGGGTGTTGGCGCGCGCGTGATGTTAAACCGTACCGGTCGATTGAATCTTACCATGGATATGGCCTTTGGCCAAAATGGAGCAAAGGGTTTTTATTTAGCAGTGGGCGAAACATTTTAATGGTAATTGTCATATTAGAAATGATATAAACGTTTTATCTTTCACTGCAATTTTTGAATCTATAACCCAATCAATATGAAAAGAATATTTTTTGTCGTTTTTCTAGCTGCCTTAACAGCGTGTAGTACCCTGAAAGTAACATACGACTATGACGGCCAGGCCGATTTCGCAAAATACAAGACCTATGCCTTTAGCGAAGACGCATTAAAGCTCCCTGTCGATCAATTGAATCGTGATCGTATTTTAAAGGCGATTGAAACAGAATTGGCAGCAGAAGGCCTGAGCAAGTCTGATAACCCGGATGTGCTTGTAGATGTGCATGTAAAAGCACAGCAAAAAACAGAAGCCACTGCTACGACAACGGGCGGTGGAATGTATGGAGGCCCTTGGCGATATGGATATGGTGGTGGTTACTCTACTACTCAGATCAACTATAATCAATATGTGGAAGGAACTCTATTTGTCAATATTGTTGATAAAGCCACCGAGAAAATTGCATGGCAGGGGCGTGCTACAAAAACCATTGACCAAGATGTTAGTCCTGAAAAGAGAGAGAGTAATATCAACTACGCGGTAAAACAGATTTTTACAAAGTATCCTCCTAAAAAGAAATAGGACTTGTAATCATAGAGTCATAAGCCCGTTCGAAAGAGCGGGCTTTTTTATGTACTTATTTCTTCCTTCCGAAATGATAACCAACCTGCAACTGATAGCGATATCCGAATGACCAGGTATCCAACCTGCCTTTCGCTTGAATCTCCTGATTGGTCACAAGTTCATCAAGTAAGGGAAAGCGATCGATAAGAGCAAGAATGATTTCACTTTGGATGTCCTCTTTATCAAATGTGTAACTGCCATCCAGGTTCGCTTCAAACCGATAGTTGGAGACCGAGGGCCCAACAAAAACCAAATCAATGGCCCAACGATTGTTAATGACAAACTGATACCCAAGTTGAAAACCCACATTCAGAATGCCTAATTTTGAATCGAGATTGACCGCTTCGAGTACGCCATCGTTGTCAACTTCAATCCTGCGCGCATTGCTAAACTTGTGGTATATGAAGTAAGGCCCTATATAAACCCCTCTGGGTGCCAGGTATTTGTTTTCCTTCGCCAAATAAAAGCGATACTCACCTCCTAATTTTAGTCCGTTCTTTTTACCATTTTTTTTAACAGAAATGTTTGAACCCAGATTGGCAGAAAGGGGAAATTCCTGGTAACCAGCGGTGACCACAAACGATTGGTTAGGTTTAGTAACTCTCTCATACGCAAGAATCATTGCATTCCTATAAATGAAATGAGAAGTGATGTCAAGCTTAACGGTATTTTTTCGTTGAGATTGACTCTCGTTTTCCTGCGCCTGAAGGGAGATGGTCCCAATCAGGAAGCAGATTAAAAGCGGGGATTTCATGAAGTATGTTTATGTTCAACTAAAGTATAATAATTTTTCTGGTAACAAATTATCTTTTTCTGCCTCCTCCGCCTGCCCTGCCTACACCACGGTTAACATTTCCTCCCATATTTCCACCTCTGTTCATTTGTTGATAACTGGAGTTTTGTTGGGTACTACGTTGCCGGTTTTGGTAATCCTTATTTACAGAAGAGGGTTGTTGTTGCGTTTGCTTCCATTGATTTCCACTCCGCTGGTCCCAGTTTCCGTTATCATTGCGTTTATACACATTCCCGTCTTTGCCTGAATACACATCGTTGCCTTTGTTACGATTCACTGGGCCTTGAGCAGGTTGTGTCGCTGGGCGTTGGTTGGCTGGCCTGTTTTTCTGATCCATGGTTGCAGGCCTGTTTTGTTGTGATGACTGCTTGCGGTTTACATCGCGGGTAGCCACATCTTTCCGATTATTGTAAATATTGTTTGAATTATCAACGTTGATGTTCACATCACCATTGATGTATGTTGGTCCGCGCCCGCCATACATGCCTCCCCGGTATGGAGGATAATAAGGTGGTCGGTACATGGGTGGTCCCCAATAGCCATGATGCGCATATGAATGATAGGAGAAATAACCCGAGCTATAATGAAACCCCATGCTCCAGCCTGTCCACGGATTATAGTGCATGCTGAAACCATACGTTACCGGCCTTGGATAATAGTAGGCGCCATACCAGGGATTGTAATAATATCCAGTGCCATAGACAACGGTTGGTCCATAAGCGTAACATCCCATATAGCCGGGTGTGTATCCAACATAAATAACTTCGGGGGTTGAATCGTAGATGTATACATACTTGATATTGTATGCAGGCGAACTTGCCGGAATATTACTAACATCTTTAGGCCGTTCATCACTTGCCTTCCACGGACCGGTTGGTGTATCCGCTACAAACCAGACTCCGGTTTCCACACAATAATATTTGTTGCCCGACTTTAACACGGTGCTGCTGGTGTTCATGGCTAGTTCCATCGCGGTACCATCAATTTTTTCAAACTTAGGATCTCCGTCATACGTCACGGTACAGGTGGCTGTTTTGCGATCTACTTTTGCGGTTTGCGGAACTTGCGCATCCAGCATCGCATCTTTGCTGGCCTGTGTACCTGCTACACTGGAAAGTACATTGTCTTTAGGAGAACCTTCCGGAATTTTTGCAAAATCCTCAGGCAGTTTGTCAGAGGCCACATACGACCATGTTCCATCCAGTTTAGGAGAAGTGTACCATCTTCCGGAAAGCAGCACGTAAAAATTTTGGTCACTAATACTTTTGAAAATATCATCATCGGAATTCGAAACGTACAACAAGTTTGTACCGGTGATAGCAGCATATGTGGCTGCGCCTTTTGACTGGATAATTTCAGCCGGAGTGGTACTCACGAGAAGTGATGGGGGTGAGGTTGGAGTTTCGGATGACTTCGATGCGGTTTTTTCTTTTTTTAGCTGACTGTCTATCGAGCCAATTTTCGTGGGCAGTTTGGTTACCGGTTGATATCCTTCTTTTAGCGTGGATGATGCATACCAAAACTGACCGCCATAGAGATAGTATTTTTTATCGTCAGGATTTTCCACAATCAAAAAAGGAGTATTGAGCACGCGTTTCAGTTTAAGATCTTTATCCTCCTGCAAGCGGGGCTCTCCGTCCATCAGTACGAGGGTAGTGGGTTCTGTTTTGTAATACAGGATAGGCGCATCGTTTTTTAATTCATCACTGGTATATTCCTGCTCTTGCTCAATGGTAGCAATGATCTCATCCAGCGAACTGGAGATTTCCCATTTAGGAATTTCTGTTTCCAGTAATCTTCTAAGCTTGTTAATTTGAGTGGTGTCGTCAACTCCTGGGAGTTTAATTTCTTTGATGAGAATACTTTCCAGGGTGGCGGTGCGTGTATCGCGATTCGTTACCATAGTGGAGGTATACCAAAACACACCGAAGATCAATTCATCCGTTGGTTTAGCTTGTGCAGAAAAGGCTGTGCGACCACTTATTTTATCACCTTTCATGGATTCCGGCTGAGGTTGATAGAGAGTGATCACCGCGCCTGATTTTGTTTTGATTTCCTTTGGCCAATTTGGAGGAATGGCATGTGAATACAGTACTGAAAAAAGCAGAAATGAATAGATTAACGAGATTTTCATACCATGAGGATAGTTTACTCTAAATATAATCATAAAGCGATTTGATCACGATTAGTGAATAATGAAAACGGCAATTAAATTTAGCGGTAGAAACCCTCGGTGTTATAGATGTAGGACATCTGGAGTCAATAAGAAATTTTTATGGTCTTTCTCTCCTTACTTCAATCAATTCCAGCGATCGTGATCACCAGCGCGATGTTTATCCTCTTAATTGGCTTTTATATCTTGGGCTTTCGGTTACGAACACATACCATAAAAAGAAGTAAAAATCAAAAAGTAGAAGACCTAGGCGCCATCAGTGGAACACTGCTTGGTTTATTGGCCTTATTGCTCGCCTTTACGTTTGGCATGTCGAATTCAAGGTACGATACCCGAAGGCAATTAGTAATTGAAGAAGCTAATGCCATTGGCACGGCTATTCTGAGAACCGATATCTATCCGGATAGCATGCGTCACATACTGCGAAGTCATCTGAAAGACTATGTAGAAGCACGAATTGCATTCTATCAGGCAGGTATGGATGAAGAAAAAACTGTAGAAGAATATCGTAAAGCTGGAACGATCAGCAATAAAATATGGTCGATTACAGCAGACTATGCCAGAAGAGATGATATTACTACCCGAACATCAGAACTCATACCGGCATTAAATGCGATGATTGATATTACCACTACGCGAAGAGCGGCCGGAGAATCTACCATTCCGGATTCCATTATGTGCCTTCTTTTTATACTTTGCTGGTGCTCTGCTTTTTTGTTAGGGTATGATCGTAAGAATAAGTTTGACTGGATTGTAGTAAGCGGCTTTGCCCTCATGCTTTCCATCACGGTGTTTACCATTATTGATCTGGACAGGCCTCGCAGTGGACTCATTAACATGGATAAGCCCAATGAGAAAATTATGGAGTTAAGACACATGTTTTATAAATGAACATGATGATGAAGCGAAATTATGTTATTGGGATATGTATTGTGTTGATGGCCGCTATTGCCATAGCGTGTATCCGGTTTTATCGCCATCAACAGGAAAAAATGAATGCAGCTGAACAAGCGACCACTCGTATTTCATTAACAACAGGCAATCCCTTTATTCAGACAGTAGAAAACAAAAACGCGGCTCCGTCTTCAGTGCCAAAAGGTATGGTTTTCATTCCCGGTGGAACATTTTCTATGGGTACTGATCGCGCGTGGGAACCGCTTTGTGAAATGCCAGGGGTTACGGCTGATGCCACACCCATTCATCGTGTGTATGTGGATGCCTTCTTCATGGATGAACACGAAGTAACCAACTCTGAATTTTCAACTTTTGTAAAAGCCACCGGCTACAAAACCGTAGCAGAACAAACGCCCACACAAGAAGAATTTCCGGATGCCCCACCTGAAATGTTAGTGGCAGGCTCTGTGGTATTTTCGCCTCCCGCAAATCCAGTTGGATTAGAGAATCATTTGCAGTGGTGGGCCTATGTTAAAGATGCCAACTGGAAACATCCGTTGGGACTGGGGAGTACAATCATCGGAAAAGAAAATTTGCCGGTAGTGCACATTGCTTGGGAAGATGCTGTTGCTTATGCCAAGTGGGCAGGCAAACGACTCCCCACCGAAGCTGAATGGGACTTTGCTGC